>CAVBMN010000028.1:0-26328 GCA_963596515.1 bacterium | reverse complement strand
TCATCGTGAATATGTAGAACGGCAGGAGCGGGATGATCACCTTCTCGATGGTGAGCTTCACGATCTCCCCGAACTCGTCAAAACCTTTCTTGAGACCACCCGCACCGGTGAATATGATCCCGACTCCCACCATAAAGGACAGAAGCAGGGCGGTCAGGATGTCACAGACCGGAGGAATCTTCAGGTTGATGTACGGCTCGAAAGTCTTGCCGTCCACAGCCGAGGTGGAGATCTCACCTACCTGAAGATAATGCGGGAAGAGCTCGGTGGCGCAGCCGTAGGAGAACAAGCCGGCTCCGACCGTCGAGAGATAGGAGATGACCATAACGGCTATCAGCATCTTGCCGGCCCCCTTGCCGAGATTGGCAACAGACGGAGTCACCAGACCGAGCACCAGAAGGGGCACGATGAACTTCAGGATCTGGGCGAACAGGACGTTGAAGGTCTTGAGGATACGCACCAGCACGTCAGGTGCGATGAGTCCAAGCAGAGAACCCAACGCTATCGCTATCAGAACTTTCGGGAACAGTCCCAGTTTTATCTTTTTCATTACTCGGTCACTTTGCAGATTACGGAGCTGACGCCTTTGATTCTGAGAGACAGACCCTGCGATGATTTCTTGACAGAAAGAGTCTTCGGATCACCATAGACCACCTCAAGTCTCTTGCAGCCGGAAACCACGGCTGATGCTTTCTCGGAGCGTGGGTTGATGATCACAAGATACTTTTCGTCATCAGAAGATCTCTCATACACAGCCGGATAAGGCACCTGAGGATCGCTGACATATTTCCAGCCGCCGGTATTGCCCAAAGCGGGGACGGAGGCGCGCAATGCCAGCAGACCTTTTGTCCACGAATATATTGACGCAGGATCATTGATCTCTTTCTCGACCGTAGGCCTTGACGGGCTCTCGTCCACCGGCAGGTAAAGCTTTGACGGATCGCAGGTCGAGAATCCGGCCGTCGGACCGTCCGACCACTGCATAGGAGTCCTCTCCGCGGATCTGTCACGGCTTCCCTCAACGGCAGGCACACCGTCCATAGATCTCATTCCGATCTCTTCTCCGTAATAGACGATAGGCACCCACGGCATTGTCAGGAAGAATGTCATCATCACCTTCAACTCCTCCGGCGTGGATCTCTGGTTGCGGTTCATCCTCCAAGTGTCGTGGCTGGAAGTCGGCATACACGGGAATCCGTGGCCGAGAGTCTTGCGGTACATCTCTTCAAAAGGCACCACGAACGACGCTATCTGCCCCTTTCCGGATTTATCGAACCAGCAATCCTTAGGCGGGTATATTCCCGTCTCACGATCGGCGCCGCGTTCCGTGTTGTAAACCAGATCGCGGTACATTTTTATTCCGCATCCGTTGTGGCGGATGATATCAATGTCAAACCCGCAGGAGATGGATTCCACAGGACTGGACCACTCAGAAAGGAATATCCTGTCCGGATATTTCGACGCGGTCCACGCAAAGATTTCGTTCCAGAGTCTGCGGACTCCGTTGAACTCCTTGTCATCTCCCTTGACCAAAGACCAGGCGAGGTCGCAGCGGAAACCGTCAACTCCCTTGTCAAACCAGAACGCTATGATGTTCTTGAGTTCCTGCCTGACCATCTTCGGCCCCGGAGCGTCATAGGACTGCTCCCAAGGCTTGGATGAATCCGGAGACAGATAGCCGTAGTTCAAAGCCGGCTGCACATCGTAGTAGTTCTTCATGTACATCTTGCCGCGCGGATATTCCTTGGCGACCCATTTCTTCTTCTCGGACTTGCGGACCGCATTCTTGTCAGCGTCTGTCCAAAGGTAGTAGTCAGCGTAGTGCCCGTTCCTGTCCCCGTTGGCGGACTCGACAAACCACGGATGCTTGTCCGAGGTGTGGCCCGCGACCAGATCCAGACAGACCTTCATCCCTTTGGAATGAGCGTCCCCAACGAGTCTGACCAGATCAGAGTTCGTTCCGAAACGAGGGTCGATCTTATAATAGTCGGTGATGTCATAGCCACCGTCCTCGAACTCGCTGCAGAACACGGGGCTGATCCAGATGGTGTTGAATCCAAGGTCTTTGACATAGTCCAGTTTCGAGCGTATTCCCTCCAGATCCCCGTAGCCGTCACCATCGCTGTCCTTGAAGGAGGACGGATAGATGTGGTAGATCGCGGCGGAATCAAGCCACTGAGGATAGGTCTGCGTGCCAAGGTTACCGTCCAGACCAAGACCTTCCCAGTCGTTGCAGGTTCCTCCCCGGACTCCCATCGAGATCAGTTTCTTGACCAGATCGGCCCTTCCCACCGGGATTCCGTAGCACTCGACAGCGATTCCTTTGGAACGGCAGTAATCCACAAGTTCCTGCGTGACATTGGTGGATTTCGGTCTGATCACCAGATTCTTGACCTTTGCGGCGCAAGTGTCGATCATCTCCTTGTTGAACCTGCCCTTCATAAACTCCAGCGGAGCGTCAGTCATCGTCGATGCCGTAAGAATATTCTCCCATTTAAAGGATGTAAGCACATAGTTCCCGTCGAAGCCGAAGTCGTGAAGCGCCTGGATTGTCTTTCTGATGCCTTCTCCCTTGACCCATTTGAGTTCCACATACGGTGTGAATCCTCCAAGCTTGCAAGCCTCAAGATAGGTTTCGAATGTCGGGATCTTAAGCGTCTCCTTGTACTTCTCATCCCATCCGTAGCCTCCATCGATCCAGAAATCCTGCAACTCCTTCATCGTATATTTCCAAAGGGTGTCGGTCCCGTTCGTCGTACGGTCGAGCTTGCTGTCGTGCATACAGACCAAGACACCGTCCTTGGTCATGCTCACATCGGTCTCCATTCCTTTATAAACAGGGATCTTGGCCGCCTCGAAGAAAGACAGCGAGGTGTTCTCGGGGAATTTGTTTGAAAGTCCTCTGTGTGCCTGAAGGATAAAATCCTGGGCATCAAGCAGGCCCGCTCCTGACAGCAGGGCCGCAGCCGTGATGATTCCACGCGCGAAAATGTTCATAGTCATTGATTTTTTAGAGTGATGACCGCAGCCCAGCCTCCGCCGGGTGCCATCTTGATTTTCATTTTTCTGTCAGAAGGGACATCCATCGTCACCTTCTTGTAGTCGGACGCTATCCTGTGGGCGTTGACCCCGTCCCGGAATACCGTCATTGAATATTCCCCCTCCGGAAGGAATCCAAGATCGATCTCCATCTCACGTCCGTCCCATCCGGCCATAGCGCCGACATACCAAGTGTTCCCCTTGCGCCTTGCCATAACTACATATTCAGCGACCTTTCCGTCCAGAGCCAAAGTCTCGTCCCAGACTGTAGGAATGGCGGCGATGAAATCGGTGCACTCCTGCTCGGCCATATAGTTGGTCGGAGAGTCGCACATCATGTTCAATGGAGACTCAAACACAACATATTCAGCAAGTTGACGGCAACGTGTACCTTGGCTCATCGGTTCTGTGCGGATCGGCTTGTAGTTCTTCTTCGTCGCGTTCCGCATCGCCCCTTGAGTGTAGTCCATCGGTCCGGCCAGCATTCTGATGAACGGAATCGTCACATCGTAGGTCACCTGATCCACCGAAGGATCGCTCCATTTCATCTGCTCCAGACCGTGAACGCCCTCGAAATTGACCACATTCGGGTAGGTGCGTTGAAGGCCGGTCGGTTTGTAGGCCCCGTGGAAATTCATCAGAAGATGGTACTTGGCGCACATCTCGGCGGCTTTCCTGTACCAATCCACCATCGGTTGGTCGTCACGGTTCATAAAATCGACCTTGAAGCCCTTGATTCCCATCTCGGAGAAATGCCGGCAGACATTCTCCATATCCTTGGCGAAAGGCCAGTAGCCGGCCCAAAGGATTATGCCGACCCCCCTTTCCTTGCCGTAAGCCACAAGCTCCTCCAGATCAATCTCCGGAACCACTTGGTTCAGGTCGTTGGCGTACTTGACAGCCCATCCTTCATCGAGGATGACATATTCAATGTGATTGGCGGAGGCGAAGTCGATATAGTACTTGTAGGTGTCGTTGTTGACTCCGGCCTCGAAGTCCACACCCTTGATGTTCCAGGCGTTCCACCAATCCCAAGCCACCTTGCCGGGGCGAACCCAAGACCAATCGATGTCGGCGGCAGGGGTGGCAAGTTTCCAGACGATGTCGGAATCGGTCAGTTCCTTGTCGGACGAGGAGACCACCACGACCCTCCAGGGAAACTTCTCAAAAGGCTGGCATTCAGCGATGTAATCCTTTCTGGATTTGATTTTTTCCTGCACCATATTGTGTCCGCCGATCTCGGTCTTGTCCGGGACACGGGCGAAATACCCGCTCAATGTCTCACCAGTTCCCTTCTTATAGTTGTAAAGGAACATTCCGGGATAATCCATCAGATCCGCCTCGGTGATCACGACCTTCTTGCCCTCAGGGCACTCCACCAGAAGCGGGACTATGCTGTAGCGCTCGTTCCACCCGGAAAGGAGCGAATGGGTGTAAGGGCACTGGAAGTCATTCTCAAGAATCTCATCCAGAGACCCTTTCCATTTTTTATGAATATAAGGAATATAAGCCGTCCTGTCCTCCGGGAAGCGGAAGTCAGCCTGCTCATCCTTCACCGTGAAAGGCTTGGCGGACAGCGAGATGAACCTGTAGGCACAGGCGTCGTCATAAGCTCTGAAGACAACCTTGAAGTCCCGGTACTCAATGGTAAGTTCGTTATAGTTCTCCCGGACTTCGGCTTTCTTGTAGGCCACGGCCTTGACGGTCCGGTCAATGGAAGTGGTTCTCGTTCGTCTAAGTTTGGATTCCGGCCCGCCATAAACCGTACCATCCGCCAAGGACATCGACAGACAGGAGTTCTCCAGCAAAAGGACATCATCGTGGGTCAGACTGTAACGAATTCCCCCACCCGTGGAGATTTCCATCCTCATACGGCCGTCAGGGGATTTCAGTGTGAAAGCCTTCGGAGCCGCGGACAGGCCGGCGGCCACCGAAAGCAGTGCTAAAAACAATACGATTCTCTTCATTCTAAAGGATAAATGTGCAGGTTACAGGATAGTGGTCCGAGATGAAATAGACCCCGTAGTCGTGACTGTTGACGGTGATGAACTCCTGAGCCTCGGCCCCACGGTAGAAAATGTGGTCGATGTTGCCGCTGGCCTTGTTGTAGTCCGGATCGAACCCGTTGAAGCTGATGGCTCCGTCATAGTACTTGGCATCCTCTCTGGCCGACCACATATATTCAACGAGCGGCTCAAGGCTCCTCGGGCCGTTTCTGGTGGCTCCGTCTGATCTGGCGCAGTTCAGGTCCCCGGTGACGAACACGGCTGCGTTCTCTCCTCTCACCTTCGACTCAATCTCGCTCACAAGGATCTCCGAAGCCTTGCGGCGTGGTTCGATATTGAATATCTTGTTTCCGTCAGCGTCCATAATCTCGGGATCGTGGGTGTAGTGGGTGTCGAAGAAATACACTGTCCTGCCGGTCGCCTTGACCTTCAGCTTCACCCACACGCATCCTCTGACCTGCCATCCGGAAGCCCCGCACGGATAGTGCACAGGCTTCAGGTGATCCTCCTCGTTGTAGTAGAAAACACCTGCGTCCAGCCTCTCAAAAAGAGACTTGCGGAACATTATCGCGTTCAGTGGAAGATGGTCGTTGACAACGGTCGGATTCGAGCCGTCATATTCATAGACATTGTAAATCTCATATTCAGAGGCGATCGCAAGATCCTTCAAGGTATGTTTCTTGGCCTCCTGCAAACCGATGATGTCCGGCTGGACATCGCTGAGCATCGACATGTAGGCGTTTTTCCTGTAGGACCAGAGTTTGATTCCGGAATCCTCGGATCCGTTCCTGACATTGGACGACATCACCTTTATCTCCGTCCTGCCGTTCAGTGGCTGTTCGGAGATCTCGGTCTCCGGCTTGTCGGCCTCTGTCTTACCGCAAGATGCGAAGGCGGCGGCCAGCATCATTATCGATAATATTCTTTTCATTGCTCTAGTTGTATCTTATGGCGAAATAATCAATACCGTTTCCAGAATCGGTGCCGTCCGCTATGCTGCCTTCTCCGAAATAGCCGGTGTTGGTGTCCTTGCTTGAAGGCATAAGACGGATGAACACATTCTCCTTGCCAAGGATCTCCAACGGCAGCGCGAAGTCATACTGCTTGAACGCCGGCAGCTGCCAATCCCTCTCCTGGCCATTCACAACACCGTCAGGAACCACATAATCAGCAATCTTGTGCCAAGCCGCGGCATCGGACAGATCCCCGGTCTCTGACCAGAACGCCGTCCAGGAATACGGGGTCTTGCCGGTTGCACCGGTCTGGGCTCCGTATGAAGTGAACTGCATAGAGACGTGGCTTGCCGTGAGATCCTTCGTCGAGAACTCGATTATCCACGACTCGGCCTTGTCAGTCTCGTCATTCCACCAAGCCTTTGACATCCAACCGTCATAGATCTTCGCGGCGGCCCCGTTGTAGGAATTGTTCTTGCTTCTCGAATCGACCTTACCCTTTCCGTCACTGTTGGTGCCGGAATAGTCAAAATAATACCCTGGAGCGAATGAATATCCCAACGGTTCTTCCAGCGAGGCGTCCACGCCCTTATGGTTCTTGAACGGTGCCACTCCGGCCGATGTTCCGGTCCATCCGATGTAGTTGAATGTGGACGGACAGTATGTCACGGCCTTGCCTGTCGAATGACGGAAACGCGCCGTGGCCTGTCCCTCTGTCGGACGGAAATACGACACCCCGTCCTCGCTTCTGAACCCTGCGGCGTACCTGAACTCCAGAAGGATGTTCGAGAATGTCCTTTCCTTGTCGAAAGCGATGTCTGAATATGCCTGATGGCGGATCTGGTAACGTCCAATGTCGCCGCACAGGTCGTCATCGTCGTTGTCGCCATAGACATAGTTCGGATAGAGTTCGTGCACCACGACTCCGGTAAACGTACCGGATCCATAAGGAAGTTTCACACCGTCCCTGCGGTAAGGGCAAGTCGTGTTGGTGTACGTGTAGATGGTGTTGCCCTGGATGTCACGCACAAGCCGAGGGTACTTGGATATGAATCCCTTGCCGCTTGAAAGGGTGTAGGCATCGTTGACCGGAGTCAGGGATCCTTTCCGGACAGCGAACTCGCAATCTTTCAGAGTGACCTGAGTATATAGGTCATTATCCGTAAGTTCTGAAATATATTTCTCTTTCTCCGGAGCGGAGGTACCAGCCTCGCGCCCGACTATGTTGGCGGTGGTGAAGCCCTCAAGCACATATCTTTCCGGCTCCAGTTCCTTCTTGATCGTCATCCCCTTGAGAAGCAGGGTGACCTTGTCATAGCGTGAGAATATGTTGTCCTCCACGGTCTCGGCCTTTATCAGGAAGCCATAGGCTCCGTCAAGACTCTCCACGTAAATGTCTTTCAGATAGGAAGTGTTGTCAGTGCTGGTCGTGGAGAGTTTCTCGTTCTCCCCGCTGTTGCCGGATTCCTTGTTACCGATCACATAGCCCTCCAGCATCACGTAGTCATCAATGGTGACATTCTCTCCGACACGTCCCAAAGAACGGATCTCGGAGAACGACATCGACTTGCCAAGGCCGTCGTTTCCTGTCTTCTGGATGACGTACAAAGTCTGGGAATATTCAGTCCCGAATCCGTCCGTGTAGGAAAGTTTCACAGAGGCGGTGCGAAGGTTCTCCTTGTCGGCATTCGCCTCATAATTGATTGTCAACGAGCCGTCACCGACAGTGGCGGAAGTGATCCATTTCTGGTCTGACGGATAGTTGACAATGCACTCAAGTGATTCGAGGTCAGTGATATTTGTTGAATATTCCACACTCTGCGAACCGCCTTTGCTTCCGTCAAGTATCAGGGAGCTTGACGCCAACCTGACGCTTGGCACCCGTTTCCCGCTCTGACGGACCACCAAGGTGTCGGTACGGGATGCTGTCTGCACCAAGAGTTTAACCATCCTGGCATAGTCATCGTTCTGGTCACACTCGATGCGGAAGGAGCAGTCACCCGTGAAGGCGATCTGGCGGCAGACCTGATAGTCCTCCAGATTCCTGATCCTCATCCAATCGACCTCACCGTCACAATAGGTGACGAAGCAGTCCTGGTTCGAGAGTATCTGGATGTCCTTCTTGAGGTCGGTCACGACCTTCCCGTCATTGTACTCAGCCCTGGCCGGGAATATGACCTCGGACTGGGAGATGCCGAATTCCGAGAACTCGAACCTCTCCACATCCTCCGCCGTGCAGGCCGAGAAGGCCCACACTGCGGAAAGAGTCAGAAGAGTCGTATATAGTTTATTCATATTCACTATTTTATATATTTGACAGCGACAGCTCCAAAACGCATATACTGGGCTTTGGCGTATGTCACGTGTTCGGTGTACTCACCAGTCTTGAAATCGATTGTGATGTCATCGGCCGGAATGAGGCGGATGATGACGTTGTCCTTGCTGGCGACCTCGTCAGGGAGATCGACACAATATTCATCAAGGGCGGCAGGAAGGGACTTCATCTTGGAAGTCTTTGCAGGAAGAGGCCTGATCAAGACTTTCTTGACTGTCTTGAAGTTGGTTCCGTCAATGGAATATTCCAGATTCCAGTTTACAGGAGCCTGTCCAGTGGCGCTTTCCTGCATCTGTCCCATCGAGGACGAGAAGATGAACGCCAGTTTCTTTCCGCCTACGGACGCTGTCGAGAACGACCACTGCACGGATGAGTTGGCGGCTCCGGACTTCCACCAGATCGCATCGAAACGCGGAGCCCTGGCCCTGTCTGTGGCGGTGTCAGGCTTGCCGGTGAAGTTGAGGAAGGAATCTGTCTGGTTGGACTTCGCGCCGGCGCAGCTCATTACACCAGTTCCGATCGACGGATTGAACGTGTCACCGGTCTTATGGTCGTTAGGTGTTCCCGGCCAATACCATTCCACAAGGGTCTCACTGAATCCAGTGTCCTTCAAGACGATGTCACTCAGGTCAATCGGACGGATCTGGTACTTTCCGAGCTGCTCGGCGCTATGGAAATCAGACGCCGAACTTACCACGACACCCGTGATGT
This sequence comes from bacterium, assembly GCA_963596515.1. Taxonomy (GTDB): domain Bacteria; phylum Bacteroidota; class Bacteroidia; order Bacteroidales; family UBA932; genus Cryptobacteroides. Next base: position 17,284 of record CAVBMN010000028.1, on the reverse strand, counting down.
CTCCGGATCCCTTTGGCACACCGTTGTCCGTGATGGCCCAAGGGGTGTTGCTGTTCACGAGCATATTCATCAACGCTCCGCTGGCGTCACGAAGGATCCTGTAGTCGAAATTCTGCATATTGGTGCTGATCCATGTCGTGCGGATGTTGTTGTAGCTTCCGTAGCAGAATGCTATCTCAACGTCCTTCAGGGTGACAAGCGTGTAGATGTCATCATCACCAATCTGTGACACGGTTCTGGAAACAGAAGACGCGTTGCCGCTGGACTCGACAGTCAGACTGTTGGCGGTAAGCCCCTTCAGGGTGTACCTCACCGGATTGTCCTCGCGCACGAGAACAGCATCGGTAAGGGAAACTTTCACCTTGTCGCCTCTCTTGAGGATGTTGTCGGCGGCAGTGGCGACCTTGATTCTGAGACCGTACTTCCCGTCCACGCCTTGCAGATAGTTTGTAGTGGCGGACTCGTTGTAGTCGATGGACGAGGCTGAAAGCATAGGATTCGTGTCCATATTCTCTTTTCCGCCGTCAGCGACCGCCACGGCCTCGAACCAGTCTCCGTCGAACTTATATTCACCGGCGGAAGTCAGAAGCGCGCGGAGTTCGGCGAATGAATATTGCTTGGTAGGGATCACCTGAGTCACCTTGAGTTCGGCGGAAACGCCCTTCTCGGCGAGTTCGAATTTGATGACAGCGGTACGCTCAGACTTTATCTCGTTGGCGGCCACATTGAACGTCACGCCCTCCTCAGACATCACGATGTCTGAGATCCAGTCCTTCTGAGCACCTTCGTATGTTACTGAATATGTCAGGGAAGGGAAGAATGTTCCGAGGTTTGCCTTCCAGGTCACGGACTTGGCCGAAGCGTAGGCCTCCACCGTCATCTGTGTCTCGTCAAGGGTTAGATAGCCCAGTTCGGCTCCCTGTGTCAAGGTAGCGGTGGCGCGGTATGTGGCCTCGTCATCCGTGTAGGAGAGGATCAAGGTAGCTGTACGCTCCTCCCCGGTCGTGTTCTCGGCCACGCTGTAGCTCAGCTTGCCTTCCCCGACAGTGAGACCGGTAACCCAATCCTCGGAAGCCTCGGCCTTCATCAGAGACTCGTCCACGTTGGACTTGAATGCGATGTAATCATCTGTTGACCAGGCGATGTAATGTTTGTCGGTGTCCTCGAACGTGATCTTAGGGTTTCCAAGAGCGCCGTCCTGATTCAAATGAATATAAATGGTCTTGCTCACGCCTGCTGCTGTCAGCACGACATCCGCGCGGCGGCGGAGGCCATCATTGCCGGTGACGTTCAGGATGAACTCACCGTTTCCGGAGCCGTCGGCCTTGTCAAGCGTGACCCAGTCAGTGTTCCCGTCCAGCCGAGCGTTCCAGCTGCCCTTGGCATAGACCAGCACGTGCTGCTGGCTGGCCTTGCTGGAAAGATTCATCGTAGTGTCATTGACAGCCAGCGACATCCTTGTCGGAGACTCTTTCTCCTGCTGACAAGAGGCCGTGAAAAGTGCGGCCGCGGCCAGAAGCGCTGTCAGGGCATTCCTAAGTATGGTTGTATGTTTCATATTCAATCAATGTTTATTATTGTACTCCGTATTGTTCATATTCCTTATTGTCAAGCGCATAGCCTGAATAGGCCACCTGCACGGCAGGGATCGGGTAATACCTGTGGCAAGGGAGGATGTTGGTCTTCAGGGCGACGGACCTGGTCTCTGATTCCGTGCGCTCGTACCAGGTTCCCCATCTGACCAGGTCGAATTTCCTCTGGAACTCCCCGAAAAGCTCGCGGCCACGCTCCGCCATAATTTCCTCGCGGATTCTCTTCCACGTGTGCTTGTCATATAGCCTTATCCCGGCGCGGGTCTTCGTCATATTCAGATACCTGAGAGCCGTGTCCATATCGTCCTGAAGCATACAGTGGGCCTCGGCGATCATCAGCAGGACATCAGCGTAGCGAAAAATCTTGTAGTTGTTGTGGTCGTGGTTGCTCTGCATATCCGGGCACCAGAACTTAGGCCCGAGGAAGGCGGTCGTCGTGGTGTTCTTCATCGTGTTGAACATCTGCCCGTTCCACTCCCTGACGATTGTCATCGGTCTGCGGAGATCGTTGTTCTCCTCGGCGAGCAGATTGTTCACTAAATAGTTGTTGGCCTGCGCCGGAGCCCAGCACGTGGCATTGTCACCCAATTCCTCGATCACAACACCGTCATATTTGTTGCCGGTTCTTCTGTAAGGCATACAAAGGCAGGCCAGATTGGACGTGTAGTCCAGTCCTCCTGCTGAATAGGTGTGCTGAACCTCAAGGATGGACTCCGGAGTGTTTTTCATCCTGAACGGGATGTCCGAAAGCGGGTACTGCTCCAGCGAGCCGTAGATCTCCTCGATCTTCCGGCAAGCGTCCAGCGACACCTGCCACTCCTTGTTCCACTGGGCCATCTTGGCGATCAGCATATAACCGACGGCCGCTCCGACCCTGTTGTCGGCAATCTCGGACGATCTTTTCAAAGGAAGGCTCGGAAGGCACTCCTGCAAATCCCTGATAAGCCACGCTCGGGTGGAATCAGCCGACATACGGGGAAGTTTCGCCACCTTGGCGAGAGTCGCCTCGTCAGCCACGTCCTCAGTGTAGAAAGGAATATCCCCGAAGAACGAGGTCATAAGCCAATAGTAGAAGGCTCTCATAATCTTGCCCTCGGCCGCCAGCGGAGCCTTGACCTTGTCGTCAAGGCCGGATCCCTCGATTCCGGCGATTGCCTCGTTGCAGTAGCGCACTCCCAAGTAGCCGTTGTTCCAGACATCGGCACCAAAACGCGGGTTCGCCGGCGAGATGTCCAGCTGCGCGTCCTGAGTCGAGGACCTCGAATATGCCAGGTCAGTGGCGCACTCCGTTGCGAGCATCATCTTGTACGAATAGAGATTCTTCATCGGAATATAGCAGGAGTTCAGCGCCGCGCGGCACTGCAGCTCGTTTTTGTAGAAAGCCTTGGAGTTGGCGAATGTGGACGTGTCCTCCTCAAGGCTGCACGCCGAAAACGCGACGGTGGCGCAAATCACGGTCAATATATTCTTTAGTTTCATTTCTGTCGAAGATTAGTATCTGAATTGAACACTGAACACGATGGTTCTCGCCTTAGGGTACGCTCCCATATCCAGACGCCTCAGCGTGGACTCGCTGCCTGAGGATGAGACATCAGGATCGAATCCGTTGTACTTCTTCCAAAGAAGAAGGTTCTCGCCGCTGAGATTCAAGGTTATGTCCCTGAGCCACTTGACTTTCTTGGAAAGATCGAACGTGTAGCCCAGCGAGACGTTTTTCAGCCTCACATAGGACGCGTCATAGACCATTCTGTCGCTCGGCACGTCCTTGGACATCGTTCCGCCGGCCCTCGGATAGTCCGATTCAGGATTCCTTACAGGGTGCCAAGCGTTGACCATATACCGGTACTGGTTCGTGGTGTTGCCTCCGGCCATAAACAGTTCAGAGTAATTGTAGATCTTACCGCCGAATGAATATGCCACATAGACCCCGAGACGGAAATCGCCGAAGGTGAACGTGTTCTGCAAGCCTCCGTACAGCCACGGATCGGCGTTGCCAAGATAGACGAGATCCTTCTGGTCAAGCGTACCGTCATTATTCATATCGTAATAGCGAGGCGTTCCCAAGTTGATGTCGTACTTGTCAGGCGTGATCACAGAGGATGACGTGTAGGCGTGCGTGACCTCGTTGCGCTTGAACTCGTCCGTGTTGTGCCAAACCCCGGCGTAGCGGAATCCCCAAAGGGCGTTGAGCGGGTACCCTTTCACGAATCCGTGCATCATGAACGGATTGTTTCCGCCCGAATCCGCCACGGAGACATATTCAGAGGTTCCGATGTTGTCCACATTCTGCTTGTTGTGGGAAATGGTCAGGTTCGTGGTCCAAGTGAAGCCTTTCCTCACGATGTTGCGGCTTTCGATCGAAAGCTCGACTCCATAGTTGGAGGTGTTGCCGAGATTCACGAAATGGGAGTTGAATCCGGTCTGGGAAGCCACCTGCACCTCCATAAGGAGGTCTCTGGTCTTGGAGGCATAAGCCTCGGCCGTGACATTGAGGCGGCTGTTGAAGAACGACATATCGGTCGCCACATTGTAAAGGTCAGTTTTCTCCCAGGTCAGGTCCGGACTCGGAAGCTGCCCCCTGAAATACGCGGCCTGCTGGCTTCCTCCGAATATATAGCCTTTGGATGAGGTCGAGAGCATCTCAAGGCTTCTGTAAGCGTCAACCGCATCGTTTCCGGTACGTCCCGCGCTGAGCCTAAGTGAGAGTTCGTCGATCCAGGAGACGTGCTTCAGGAAGTTCTCCTTCTTCATATTCCATTTCAAAGCGGCCGACGGGAAGAACCCCCACTTGTTGTTGGCGGCGAAGTTGGACGCACCGTCGGCGCGGCCCGTCACGGTGATATAATAACGTGACTTATAATTATAATTGGCCCTGGCGAGGAAAGACATCTTGGTCGTCGAGACGGAAGCCGAGCTCGGGCTGAGAGTGTTCTTGTCAGTCACGCCGCCCATATTGTTCCACTTCACGTCATCCACCATATAGCCCGAACCGGAAATGGCCAGTCTGTCGGATTTGAACCTGTACGCCGTGAAACCTCCGAGGACATCGAACTTGTGTCCTTTCTTCTTCAAGGCATAGGTCACGGTATTTTCGCCGGATAGGGTCATATCATCACGCTCGTTTCTCGTGGCGTCTCCACCCTCTCCCGGATTCTTCGCCGGAAGAGTGCTCGGATTATAGATGAAGCCGTGCTGCTGATAACTATAGTAAGAGTTACTGCTCCTGAGTTTGAGATTCTTGACCGGCTCGATTTCCACATAGACGGAGTGGTTGGCCGAAAGCCTCGTCAGATAGTTGGTTCTCATCGCGATGAGCGCGGTGGGAGGATTGTAGGTCGTGGTGACATTGTCCTCGTCATCGGTGATGTAGTAGTCGGTCTTCTTCAAAAGCGGACTCAGGTACATCGCCGAGCGGGTGCTTGTACCGCCGATGTTCGCCAGAAGCCTGTCCTGTGAACGGTAGGTGTAGGATCCCTTGTAGCCGATCTTCATCCATTTGAACAACTGGCGGTCAAGATTGATCCTGCCGGTGTACCTTGTCTGGCCACTGTTCTTCACGATACCCTCAGTGTCGTTGTAACCAAGTGACGCATAGTACGACGCTTCCTTATTGCCACCGGACAGGGAAAGGTTGTAGTTCTGGTAGGCGGCCGTCCTCATTATCGCCCCGATCCAGTCCGTGCCCTGTCCGTAGGAAAGAGGATCCGGATAAGGATATTCGGAAGGCGCGGCCCCTGGCACAGCATCAGTATTGGAGGACAGGTACAAAGCGATGTCGTTCCTGTACTGGGCGAACTCGCTGGCGTTCATCAAGTCCAGTTTCTTAGGCAGCTGGCTTATGCCGGCCTCAGCCTTGAAAGTGACCCTCGGCTTGCTTCCTGTCGAACCCTGGCGGGTGGTGACGATGATGACTCCATTGGAGCCTCTGGAACCGTAGATTGCCGTGGACGATGCGTCCTTGAGCACGGAGATTGACTCTATGTCGGCAGAGTTAAGGTCTCCAAGATCCGACACGGCGTCCATCACACCATCGACAACAATAAGAGGCTCGTTGGACGCGATGATCGAACGGGTTCCACGGATGCGGATAGATGTGGCCGCGCCCGGCTCACCGGATGTGGTCATAATGTCCGTACCGGCTATCCTTCCCTGAAGAGCCTGGTCAACGGAAAGGACAGGAGCGTCCTTCACATCGGCCATCTTCACATTGGTCACGGAACCGGTCAGGTCCTGCCTGCGCACAGAGCCGTAAGCGATGGTCACAGCCTCGTTGAGAGTAAGGTTCTTGTCCGGAGACAAAGACACGAAGATGTTCCTGCGTTCCTTAGGGACCGAGACCTTTTTCGTCTCATACCCCATAAACTGAACCTTCAAGGCACTTCCTGCGGACACACTGATGGAGAACTTTCCGTCGGCATCGGTGGAGGTGCCGTTGGTTGTCCCCGGCACAAGCACGAACGCGCCCGGCAGAGGCTCTCCTCTCTCATCCACGACAGTACCTGTCACAGTAATCTTCCCCTGCTGTTCCTGGGCTTCGGCGAAGACCGGGAACAACAAAGCGGCGATTACGAAAATCAGAATCAGTCTAATCTTCATTATGAGTTATTTTTGGTTAAAAGTAGGTATTAATTTTTCAGGATGGACGCGCCACCCGGACGGATGTTCCGATGTAGTCCGGAACCAACCGCAATGCAAAAATGGCCAATCGGCACGGATTGCCCAATAGCCACTTGACGAAATATAGACCGATTACAAGGAAATATAGATGAATATTCAAAGATAAATCATTATCTATCAATAAATATAGACACAAATCTATTATATGATTATATCGTTTAAAATATAGACTATTATAGAATGATTTTAACTATATTTTTGAGATTTCAGACTCAAAGACATCCTTTGGACAGACAGCCGAACGCTTCAGTTTCGTTCTGTAGGTATAGACTGTATTGGGGGAGCATTTAAGGAATTTGGCGATCTTTCCGCTCTCGGTTATTCCGATACGGATGGCCGCAAGAATCCTAAGTTCAGTAGGCAAAGTCTTCTCACCGCCCAGATCAAAACGCGCGTCTTTCGCCAACAATGCGTTGACCTTCTCTACAAAGTCCGGGTATATTCCCAGGAAAGTCTCGTCGAATATACGGTAGTAGTTCTCGTACTCGTTGTACATAACCGACGGAGAACGCAAAGCTTTCATCACGGCATCCAGACCGTCCGATTTGGCGAGCGCTCTGATATCGTTCCTTGTCTGGCCGATCTTGTCGATATAGCGCACGGAAAGTTCCATATACCTGAACACATAGCCGTTACGGATCTTGTTGGCATCCACGAGCCTTCTGTTCGTCTCCTCCATCTGCTCCTTATGCCGGACCTCCCGGCGCAGAAGTGTCAGAATGATGAAAAGCAGAGTTGTCACCAGACATATTCCAACCGCAAGCCATCTCGACCTTGATCTGGTCACCCTCTGGACGGTGTCGGTTATGATGAGATTGGCTTTGCCTGAATTTCCAAGCCGCTTGCTGAAATTGCCGGCGATCACATCCATAAGATTCTGGCTGATGTACTGCTCAGCCTTGCGGTAATGATGCCTGTCATAGAGGATCAAAGCCAGCTCATAAAGAGACATATACGCCCTTTCCGCATTCTTGAAGTCATACGTGGCACTGATGACAAGCCAGTCAAAACGACCTTTGTCATCACCCATCCGCTCGTGGATCCGGGCAAGATTATAAGCCACGGAGGCCTTCTCGTGCGGATTGTCGCTACTATCATAAAGGTTTTTCAGGATCACGACCGCGGCAAGCGTGTCTCCGCTGTCACGGCAAAGCTGCGCCTTCATTCTTCTGGCATAGAAAGAAGTTGAGTCTATCGCCAAAGACCTCGTCCTGGCCGACTGGAGCCGTTCACGGTAACTGTCTTTCTCATCTTCAGGGATCTCGGCGGACAGCATCTCGGCGCAAAGCACCGCCTCGCATTGGAGATAGTCCTTGAGAAGTTCCGTCCCTTTGACCGCGGAAGTGTCAAGGCCGTTGAAGACGGATGCGGCAAGATCCTCCTCGTTACGGACAAGCAGGATCCGGACCTTCTGAAGTCCGGCCAAAAACCTCTGGAAATCATCCGTGGCATATTTTTCCATAAGCCCTTGGTACCTTGACGAAGAATCCTGACTATAATGATAATAGCCGGAGAACAACCTTCTGGCGTATTCCCATCTGACCGAATCAGACGAAGCCTGTTCAAATTCCTGGCGTATGACATTCATTGAACTCTCCAGACTGTCCCGGTAATATTTCTGGTCGGCTATGACCTTGTCAAGTTTCTTCAGTCCGTCTCCATAACCCGAGCAGGAAGCCACGGTAAGGACAACGGTGCAGGCGACCACACACAGATGTCTCATTCCCACTATATTTTCCTCAAAAATAGTCAAATTCTTTTTCTTGCGAAAGCCACCCGGACAAGTCCCTTTCCGGTGCGCGGATGGACTACTCTCTGAATATTGCAGGATTAAACATTTTTTTCTATTTTTGCAGACTATTATTCGATAATAACAAAAACTTTATAGAAATGGCAAAGCAAGATGCAATTGTAAAGGAGAAAGAGCAGGAGCGTGAGGAGAAGGTCATCGAGACCGTGTCCAAGACCGACCAGTTCTTCCGTGAGAACAAAAAGACAATCTACGGCATTCTGATCGCCCTCGTTGTGATCGCGCTGGCTTTGGTGGCTTACCAGAAGTTCTACGCCCAGCCTAAGAGCGAGGAAGCCACAGCGCAGATGTTCCCGGCCGAGGCCAACTTCCGCAACGGTGAGTTCGAGCTGGCACTCAACGGTGACGGCAACGTCCTCGGATTCGCGCAGATCATCAAGGATTTCGGAGCCAAGGGAGGAAAGGATGTCTATTATTACGCAGGCGTCTGCGAGCTCCAGCTCGGAAACTACCAGGAGGCCATCAACTACCTCAAGAAGTACAACGGCAAGGACGCTCTTCTCGCGGCTCGTGCACAGGGCTGCATAGGAGACGCTTATGTCGGACTTGAGAAATACAACGACGCTCTCGGATATTTCGAGAAGGCCGCGGCCGTGGCTGACAATATGTTCGCCGCCGGTTATCTCCTCAAGGCCGGTGTGGTCTGCGAGGAACTCGGCGACAACGCCAAGGCTCTCACCTTCTATAAGAAGATCAAGGATCAGTACCCTCAGTCAATCGAAGGCTACGACATCGACAAGTACATCACCCGCATCGAAAACCAGACCAAATAAGGAATATGGGAAGAGCGTTTGAATTCAGAAAGGAAAGAAAACTCAAGAGGTGGGGTCATATGGCGAAGACCTTCACCAAGATCGGCAAGGAAATCACCATCGCGGTAAAGCAAGGCGGTCCTGATGTTGTCGGCAACTCCAGGCTCAGAGCCCTTATGGCAGAGGCCAGAAGTGAGAATATGCCTAAGGACAATGTCGAGAAGGCCATCAAGAGAGCCCTTGAGAAGAACCAGGGAGATTTCAAGGAAGTTGTGTTCGAGGGTTACGGTCCTCACGGAATCGCCTATCTCGTCGAGACGGCGACCGACAACAACACACGTACAGTCGCTAATGTGAGAAGCTACTTCACGAAGTGCGGCGGTTCTCTCGGCACAAGCGGCAGCGTCAGCTTTATGTTCGACCACAAGTGTGTGTTCCGCATCAAATATCAGGAAGGAATGGACATCGATGAGCTTCAGCTCGCCCTCTGTGACTGCGATGATGATCCTGAGGTTTTCATCGAGGAGCAGGAGGACAAGGACGAGAACATCACGAAGAACGTGGTGATCTACGGAGCCTACGAGTCCTACGGTGCGATCCAGAAGTACATCGAGGACAATGGCTACGAGCTCGTGTCCGGAGGATTCGAGAGAATCCCTAACGTGGATCTAAAGGATGTGACTCCGGAGCAGCGTGAGACGCTTGACAAGCTCACCGGCCTCCTTGAGGACGATGACGATGTCACCAACGTTTACAGCACGCTGAAACCGGCGGAGTAATATAACCAATGAATATTAGGGGCTGACTGAAAGATTTTTTAGTCAGCCTTTTCTTATTTTATGAAACTTATTGGCGTAAAAAATTTTTCCACAGCAAATTTTTCACGTTACAAAAATTTGCCATGGAAAAATTTCTTTGCGCTATGGAGACATCGTTGATTTTTTATATTCCCAAAAGTACATTTTACCACAAGTAACGGAAATTTACGATTTTGCGGGCAGGAATTTTGAAGACAAAAGGATTCTTGATAAATTTGTCATTTGGAAATTTTACGATTAAAGTAACAGAATATGAGCATCCAGCAGGATAACATCAAGAAACTGGTCGAGCGGAGAGCCGCGGCCAGGATGGGCGGAGGCCAGAAAAGGATCGACGCCCAGCACGCGAAAGGTAAGCTGACTGCGAGGGAAAGACTCGCGCTGCTGCTTGACGAAGGAAGCTTCGAGGAATTCGATATGTTTGTACGTCACCGCTGCACGAACTTCGGTATGGAGAAGCAGCACTTTGACGGAGACGGTGTTGTGACCGGACAGGGCACGATCGACGGCCGTCTGGTTTATGTGGCCGCCCAGGATTTTACCGTCTCGGGAGGTTCCCTCTCTAAGACAATGGCGGAGAAGATCTGCAAGGCAATGGATCTGGCGACCCGCAACGGAGCGCCGTTCATCTGTCTCAACGACTCGGGCGGAGCGAGGATCCAGGAAGGAGTTGACGCGCTCGCAGGCTACGGGGAGATATTCGAAAGGAATATCCTCGCATCGGGTGTAATTCCACAGATTTCCGGAATATTCGGTCCTTGCGCCGGCGGAGCGGTTTACTCCCCTGCCCTCACGGACTTCACGGTGATGGTAAAGAACACATCCTATATGTTTCTGACCGGCCCGGCCGTCGTGAAGAGCGTCCTCGGAGAGGTTGTCTCGCAGGAGGAGCTCGGCGGAGCCAGCGTACACGCATCCAAGAGCGGTGTGGCGCATTTCGCGGCTGAGAATGAACAGGATGGCATCAACACCATCAAGGAACTCCTCAGCTATATTCCTCAGAACAATATGGAGGAGGCTCCGAGGGTACCTACCAACGATCCTATCAGCAGGGTTGATGACTCCCTCAACGAGATCATTCCGGATAACCCGAACCAGGCCTACGATATGTACAAGATCATCACGAGCATCGTGGATGACGGGAAGTTCTTCGAGATCCACAAGGAGTTCGCAAAGAACATCATCATCGGATTCGCCCATATGAACGGCCGCAGCGTCGGCATCGTTGCGAACCAGCCTAAGATGCTCGCCGGAGTGCTGGACATCAACGCCTCACGCAAGGGTGCCCGTTTCGTGCGCTTCTGCGACGCGTTCAACATCCCGATCGTCTCTCTGGTAGATGTGCCGGGATTCCTTCCGGGAACCCAGCAGGAGTACGGTGCCGTCATCACCAACGGAGCCAAACTGCTCTACGCCTACGGCGAGGCCACAGTCCCTAAGGTCACTGTGGAACTCCGCAAGAGCTACGGCGGATCCTACATCGTGATGAGCAGCAAGCACCTGCGCGCGGATCTTGTCTATGCCTGGCCTTCTGCCCAGATCGCCGTGATGGGTGCGGACGGAGCCGTCAATGTGCTCTACGCCAAGGATATCAAGGCTGTCGAGGATCCCGCCGAGCAGCAGAAGATCCGGGCCGCCAAGAAAGAGGAGTACGAAGAGCTCTTCAACAATCCTTACCAGGCGGCGGAAAAGGGCTACATCGACGATGTGATTGAGCCTCGCAACACCCGTTTCCGCATCATCAGAGCCCTTGAGCAGCTGGCCGGAAAGAAGCAGCAGATGCCTGCCAAGAAACACGACAATCTTCCTCTGTAGTGATATGAAGAGATTTGGACGAATAATATTATCAGCCGTCCTCCTGTTCTCAGGACTTACCCTCGGTGCCCAGAACCTTTCGGATCTGAGGATCGGGGAGGTTCTCGTGGAGAACACGAACGGACTCACGGACGGCTACGGACAGCGGACAGGCTGGATAGAGATCTTCAACAACTCCTACGGGAGCGTGAAGTTCGCCGGCTGCTACCTGTCCGATGACAAGGACAACCTGCGGAAATATCATATTCCCGCATCAGATGCGACGACGACATTGAAGCCGCGTCAGAGCGTTGTCTTCTATGCGAGCGGAAACGCCTCACAGGGAACGTATTACACCAATTTTACCCTGAGAAACGGCTCCACAATCTACCTCGTCAGCAACGACGGACGCACTATCATCGACACGATCGACATCCCGGTTGACCTTCCTGCGGATAATTCCGTAGTAAAAGTTCCGACCGGAGTGAAGATGATGGATTTCGAGACGAAGATCACTGACAAACCGACTCCGGGATCATACAATGGCGATGTGGACGCCAAGACCAACAGTCAGATAATGAAAGAGAAGGACCCGCACGGATGGGTTCTGACTCTGATCTCAGTCTCCACAGTGTTCATCGCTCTCACCATCCTTGCGTTCATCTTCGGATGGATCGGCAACGCCAACAAGAAAGCTGCGACACCTAAACCAGTCAAGGCTGCAAAACCTTCTAAAAAGAACGGGAATATGACTCCTGAGGTCGCCGCGGCGATCTCGATGGCTCTCTCACAGGAATTCGGCGGAGAGGTCTATGCGGCCATCGCGATGGCGCTTGACGACTATCTCGGCGGAGGAATCCACGATGAGGAGAGTTTTGTCATCACGATCCGTCCGTCCCAGACAAGCAACTGGAACGACAAGACACAGAATTTCAGACAATCACCACGATAATAAAAATCAATGAATATGAAAACGTACAAATTCAAGATCAACGGCAACGAGTACAACGTTGAGATCAATTCAGTGGAAGGGAACATCGCTGACGTCACTGTGAACGGAGCGGCATACCAGGTCGAGATGGAGAACGCTCCCGCTCCTGTGCAGAAACCGGTCAAGGCACCAGCTGCGACAACGGTCGCTTCGACAGGCTCAGCGACCGCGGCTCCGGCACCAAAGCCAGCGGCTTCAGCAGGAGCTGGCAAGCCGGTGCCCTCACCTCTTCCTGGCGTGATCATCGAGATTTCCGTAAAGGAAGGCCAGGCCGTGAAAGCCGGTCAGAAAGTGGCCGTACTTGAGGCAATGAAGATGGAGAACGAGATTCAGGCTCCGGCCGACGGAACAGTAACCGCCATCCTCGTGAACAAGGGAGACTCCGTCCTCGAAGGCGCCGAAATCGTCAAGATAGCATAACGGAATGGGCATCATATTCGAAAGTCTAAGACAGTTCTGGTACTTCACCGGATTCGCCAACGCGACTTGGCAGAATCTGGTGATGATCCTGATCGGCATCGTGTTCATCACACTGGCCATCAAGAAGGAATGGGAGCCGCTTCTGCTCGTTCCGATCGGATTCGGAATGATCATCGGCAACATCCCGATGTTCCCTGGACTGAACATCGGAGTATATGAGGACGGCTCTGTGCTGAACATTCTGTACCAAGGAGTCAAACAGGGTTGGTACCCGCCTCTCATCTTCCTCGGGATCGGAGCGATGACGGATTTCTCCGCACTGATATCCCAACCGAGACTGCTTCTCATCGGAGCCGCCGCCCAGATGGGAATATTCGGAGCCTACCTTCTCGCCCTTGCCCTCGGATTTGACCCTAATCAGGCCGGAGCCATCGGCATCATCGGTGGAGCGGACGGTCCTACCGCCATATTCCTGTCCTCACAGCTCGCCCCGGATCTGATGGGAGCGATCGCCGTGAGCGCATATTCCTATATGGCTCTTGTTCCGGTCATCCAAAGGCCGATTATGCTGGCGCTTACAACGAAAAAAGAACGTCTGATAAAGATGCCGGCAGCAAGACAGGTCAGCCAGAAAGAGAAAATCATCTTCCCTATCGTCGGATTCCTGCTCACAGCGTTCATCGTGCCTTCCGGACTTCCGCTTCTGGGAATGCTGTTCTTCGGTAACCTCCTGAAAGAGAGCGGAGTGACAAGACGTTTGGCCGAGACCGCGCGCGGTCCGCTAATCGATGTCGTGACAACACTCATCGGTCTTACCGTCGGAGCCTCCACGCAGGCCGACAAATTCCTCAGTGGAAACTCGGTCAAGATATTCATCCTCGGCCTTCTGTCATTCGTGATCGCCACGACCTGCGGAGTGCTGTTCGTGAAGATCTGGAATCTGTTCCTGAAGGGCGACCGGAAGATCAACCCTCTTATCGGCAACGCCGGTGTGTCCGCCGTGCCTGACAGCGCCCGCGTCTCCGAAATCGTCGGCAGGGAGTTCGACCCGAACAACCATCTTCTGATGCACGCAATGGGACCGAATGTCGCCGGAGTCATCGGCTCCGCCGTCGCCGCCGGAATCCTGCTCGGTTTCCTCGGATAGAGATAAGACATACTCGACCGAATCGAAGTCGCTAAAGAATTGAGACTCAATAGGTGAAGCACCACCCGTTGAGTCTCAATTCATTACAAAACGCCGCTTCTCCAAAACGTCCGGCGGGATTTAGGAATATATTCATTTACAGTCCATTGCAGAACACGGAATTCAGACTGCCTGTGGTTTTGAGGTAAGAGAGCCAGGAGAGGAAGCGGTTTATGTCGGCTTCGACACTGTCTCGGTTGGCAAGTTGCCAGAGGGTCTGGGCCTCAAGCAAGTCGGACAAGGTTTCCGTACCGGAATCGTAATGAAGGCGGCTGACACGGAGGTTCTCCTCAGCTGAAGCCGTGTTGCTGGCGGACAGGACACATTCATATTCAGACTCTTTCAACTCGTTGGCGGCCTTGGACATCTCAAGGGTCATCAGTTCATAATTGCTGTCACGCTCGGCCACAGCCTGCTCGTACTTGGATCTGTCGGATCTTATCTTGTAGAAATGCTCGCCGAAATGGAAGATCGGGATGCTGACCTTGGCTCCGACACTGAAACCGGCCTTGTCGATGAACGTCTCGTCATTGACGGTCAGGCCGTGGGTGTAGCCATAGCCGGCGAATATCCCGGCCTGCGGAAGGGCATCGGCCCTTGTCATACGAATCTGCTGTGCGGCGGCCTGAACCTTTTTGTCAAGCATCTGGTACTCAGGGCGGTCTGAGATGTCAGCGGAGCCTGACACGGAACCCGACTCCGGCAATGAGGAATCAGCCACATCCACCTCACTGTCAAGAGGATAACCTATGTAGTGGCAAAGATTCATCTTCGCCAACCGGACGGCGTTCTCAGTACGTTTGAGATTCAAAGCGCCTTCGTTGACCTTCACCTCAACCTTGAGGACATCATTCCGGTCGCCCATTCCGTTGGCCTCGGCCTTGCGGACAGTCCGCAATAATTCCTCCAAAAGGTCATTGTACTGAACCTGAACCTTATGCAACTCTTTGGCACGAATGACATTGGCGTAAGCGGTGGCGGTCTGGAGCACAACTTCGTCCTCCTGTAACTTAATGTTCAGCCGGGCGATGTCACGGCCGAGCTGGCTCATCCTGTAGCCGGCCACAATCTTCCCGCCCATAAACACAGGCTGGGTCACTGAAACCCTTCCTGAATAGACCAAATCCACCTTGCCGTTCATCTCATAACCAGGAAAATACGCTCCGGCGCCGGTCGGATTGCCGTCCGCTCCAACCACCGGGAGAAGCCCTCCCGGAATCGCGAGCGAGAAATCAGCGTCCGCCCAAAGGGCTCCACCCGTGGCCTCGAAAGAAGGCAGGAAGTTTGCCCTGACGGATTTGCGGGTATATTCAGCGGCATCGGCCTGGCTTTGCGCCGCCTTCAGGGATTTATTGTGCTCCTTCGCAAGGTCAAGACACTGCGAGAGAGTCAGAGTGTTGTCGGCGGCTGAGGCTGTGAATATATTCATAGAAACCAAGAGGACCGACCGTAGTATATTCATTTTTCTCATTTCATTAAACTTTCGCATCCGCGAAACTTGATTATTTCATTTTGATTTTAAAGAAGACGGCATAGAGCAGCGGGACGAAAAAGAGGGTAGCTATCGTGCTGAACAGCAGGCCTCCCATTATGGTAACGGCCATCGAGCCGAACATCGCGTCGCTGATCAGAGGGATCATTCCGAGGATTGTGGTCATCGAGGCCATCATCACGGCGCGCAGCCTGGTCTCGGAGCTGGAGATCAAGGCCTCGGCCGGATCCTTCCCGGACTTTATCTGGTCTCCGATCTCGTCCATCAGCACGATGCAGTTCTTCATCATCATTCCGACAAGGCCGAGGGCACCGACGATGGCGCAGAAGGTGAACGTCTTGCCACTGATGAGCATAGCTCCGACTATTCCCACACCCAGAAGCGGGATGCAGCACAGGATTATCAACGGCTTGCGGTAGTCTCCGAACAGAAGTATCAGTATCGCTATGATCAGGATAATGGCGATCGGCACATTGGCGAACAGGTACCCCATAGTCTGGTCGCTCGCCCCCTTCTCTCCCTGCCAGATCAAGGAATATCCCTCCGGCATCTTTATCTGTTCCATATTGGTTTCCAACGCCTTGCGGGCTTTCTCGGTTTCGATTTCGGGTACTGGGGAGCACATCACTTTCTGCGACCTCTGACCGTTGTAACGCGGCACTACCGGTGCCTCCCATTCGATGTCGATCCCGTCACTGACCTGCTTCACCGGCTTTGTGCCAAGCATTGATTCTATCAGATCGCCTTTCTCTAGGGTACCAGTCTTCATCTTCAACATATTCTCCTCGGTCAGCGCTCCGCCGACATCCGGAATAGTCTGCATAATCGGCACGTTCTCCAGATTGTCCAGTGCATTGCCATCGTTGTCCAAGCACTTGATGTAGATTGTGTTCCGCCTGTTTCCATCGTAGAACGCGGAGACAGGGAGTCCACCGTTGGCCATCAGCATCGACATCGAGACATCATTTCTGCTGACTCCGGCGCGACGGGCGGCCGGCTGGTTGTAGGCCACATCCAGAACCGGCACGTCAGGCTCACGGTCAGTGGTGACCAGACAGATCTCCGGCATGGAGTTCATGATAGCCTCGGCGGAGTCGGCAAGATGCTGGAGCACAGCCGGATCCGGGCCTGTGAACACAGCCTCGATCGGGTACTTCTTGAACATAATGTTGTACCTCTTTAGCTTCACATAGGCGTCCGGGTGCATTGCCGTCAACTGTTCCTGAAGGCCATCGATACTCTTCTCCAGTGTCTTTGGATCGGTGAAGTCGATGATCAGCTCACCATAGGACAATGACGGGGTGGCGATGCTGCGCACCAGGTTGTACCTCGCCGGTGTGCCACCCAAAGAAGTGGTGACATCCTTGATCTCAGGACGCTTCTGCAGCCATTCACGGATCTCTTTCAGGTTAGCCTCAACCCTTGAAGGACTCGTGCCCTCCGGAAGTTTATATTCCATATAAAGCTGACTGTAGGTCATATCCGGGAAGAAGCCTTGTCTCATATATTTGTAGCCCCATAAAGCGCCGCCGATCAAGGCCAGAGCCAGAACAATAGACGCGAACTTATGCTTGATTGAATATGTCAAAGCCTTTCTCAGGAATCTATAGATCCAGCCGTTGTACATAGACTCGTCTGAATCAGCCTTTTCGTATTTGGAGCCTTTTAGCATCTTGTCAGCCATAAGCGGCACGTGCACCAGAGCCAGAATCCAGCTGAGCAGCAGCGAGACGGCCAGCACGATGAACAGAT
>CAVBMN010000027.1:0-26542 GCA_963596515.1 bacterium | reverse complement strand
TGAACCCGTCGCTCACCATAGAAGGGTTTGTCGTGACGATGTTCGACGGCAGGACGAAAGTTCACGCCCAGGTTGTTAACGAGCTCAAGGAACATTTCCAGGATATGGTGTTCAACACGGTGATCCAGCGGAGCATCCGCCTCAGCGAGGCACCTTCTCACGGAAAACCGATCATCCTCTACGATGTGGTCAGCAACGGCACCACCAACTATATGAACCTCGCCAAGGAAGTGTTGGAGAAGAACGAAAGATAAAGCATTGTGCACCAAGGAATAAAGAACTTGTGAAAGGAAATTACAATGAGCAACAACAATAAGCAGGAAAGCAGGCTGGGCAAAGGTCTCAGCGCCCTTTTGGGGGATATCCAGACAATAGGACCGGAAAGAAAGCCGGTAGGCTATATTAATAAGGAGATCGCCGGCTCCAAGCCGGAGCAGGACTACGGGGACGTGCTCCGCATCCCTGTGGACCTGATCGAGCCGAACCCTTACCAGCCGCGTATGGCGTTCGACAGCGAGGCGTTGGAAGAGTTGGCGGATTCGATCCGGACTTTCGGCCTCATCCAGCCAATCTCTGTGCGCAAGCTCAAGAACGGACGCTACCAGATCATCAGTGGTGAGCGCAGGTTCAAGGCCTGCAAGAGGGCGGGAATGGACATCATACCGGCCTATATACGCACAGCTGACGACCAGGGAATGTTGGAGATGGCCATCGTGGAGAACATCCAAAGGCAGGATCTCGACCCTATCGAGGTGGCGATGAGTTACCAGAGACTGATGGACGAGTGCAACCTCACACAGGAGATGATGGCCCAGCGTGTCGGCAAGAAGCGCGCTTCGGTCGCCAACTACCTGAGGCTTCTGAAGTTGCCGACCAAAGTCCAGCATGACCTCAAGACCGGGCTTCTCAGCACCGGACACGCGAAGGTGCTCCTCGGGGTGGAAGATCCTAATATTCAAGAACTTCTCTGCGACCTTGTGATAAAAGACGGCCTTTCTGTGCGTCAGTTGGAGGAAAAGGTCCACAAACTGAGCAAAGAGGAGAATGCCAAATCAACCCCTAAACAGCAGGACCTTCCTGATGAATATTACAGGGTCCTTGAGCACATCGGCAAGTTTTTTGATAACAGCATCAGCCTGAAACGCTCCGCCTCCGGAAAGGGAACGATGACTATCAAGTTCAACTCCGACGAGGAAGTGAGCCGGTTCCTCAAAGCCCTTGAGGACTCGAACATCTAAGAATAACAATGAAGAATCTGATTCTCAGGATATGTCTGACGCTTGTCTGTCTGGCAGCCTTTTCAATCGGTGCGAAAGCGCAGTTCAGGGAAGAGGCGTTCAGTCAGACGTACAATGACCCGAGCGACACCACCTCGGCTAGGGATTCCGTGGACAAGATGTGGTCTTTCCGGGAATTTTTCAGAGGTGTAAGCCACAAGGACACGACACTGAGGATCGGAACGATGTTCGCCGGATCGACCGTGTTCATCGGCTCTGAGCAGATCTACAACAAACAGTATTGGAAGCTGCCCATAATCTATGGGGGAATCGGAACGACTCTCGGACTGGGCATCCACTACAACAGCAAGTACAGGCACTCGAAGAAGGGCTACGACATCGCTATGGCGCTCGATCCGAATATGGAGTTCGATCTAGACACCCGTTCCAAGGATATGGCAACGTATATGTTCGCCAGCGCAGGGCTCATCTATTGGGCGACCTTGATGGACGGAGTTGTAAACTACAAGAGGGACGTGAAGAACCAGCCGGGAAAGGCTACGATATATTCAATTCTTCTTCCGGGATTAGGGCAGGCGTACAACGGTGAATATTGGAAGATACCTATCTACTGGGGAATGCTGGTAGGCTCCTACCATTTCTATGCGCTGAACAGCAAGAACTATAAAAGGTACAAGCGGATACATAACGAGGCGACAGCGACGGACGGCAGCTACCAAGGAAGCATACCGGCGGAAAGGGCGCTATATTTCCGAAACGTCTATCGTAGGTACAGGGACTATTCGGTGGTCGCCATCGTCGGAAGCTATCTGCTTCAGGTAATAGACGCAAACGTGTTCGCCTATATGCAGGATTTCGAGATGAACGATGACCTCACCCTGAAAGTCACGCCTACCATAATATCCCCATACAATGAATATATTCCCCCATATAATGAATATGCCATAGCGTCTCCTACCCGCTCCGTTCCTCCTATGAGTTTCGGTATGGGTGCGTTCGGGGACAACGCAATAGGAATCAAAGTCGGTCTTAGATTTTAACAAGAGGTCCAAAGGATGAGAAAAACCACATTCGCCACGCTGCCCATCATACTGCTAATGGTCTTCCTGTTCCAGGGGAACGCCGACGCGCAGATATTCAGGAAAAAGATAAAGGAGGAAAACCAGGAGCTCAAGGCTCAGGTTGATTCATTGCGCAAGGTTTTGGAGGAAGTCCGGAAAGAGAACAGAGTCAGGGACAGCATCGCGGATGAGATGATCGATGTCTATGAGGAGAACCGGTTCAAGACCGCCGCCGGGCTCAGTCCGGAGGAATACAACGCCGATGTCACAGACAGTCTTCTCAGCATCTGGTACCTGCACCGTCAGGCCAGAAAGAACGAGGAAGGGAGCGGTTATGATATGGACTCGGTCCGTTTCACGACAAACGTTCCGGACGACGTGTTGATGGAAAGGTTCAGAAAGATGAACTCGTTCATCACACTCCCATACAATGAGACGGTCCGCAACTATATGATCCTCTACTCAGAGAAGATGCCGACCAAGATGAGCACGATCCTGGGGCTGTGCAAATACTATATGCCGATCTTCGAGGAGACGTTCAACAAGTACAACCTGCCGGACGAACTTAAGTATATGGCAATCATCGAGTCCGCCCTGAATCCGGTCGCCGTCTCAAGGGCAGGGGCGAAAGGAATGTGGCAGTTTATGTTCAGGACCGCCCAGCTTTACGGACTGGAGATCAATTCATTCGTGGACGAGAGGCTTGATCCGTTCAAATCCGCCGACGCGGCTGCCCGCTACCTGACTGACTCCTACAACGTCTTCGGGGACTGGAATCTTGCGATCTCCTCCTACAACTGTGGCTCGGGCAACATCAACAAGGCCATCCGCAGAAACGGCGGCAAGAGGGATTTCTGGTCGGTTTACAATTACCTTCCGCGCGAGACAAGAGGCTATGTGCCGGCGTTTGTCGGCGCTATGTACGCCATCAAATACAGCAAGGAGTACGGCCTCGTACCAGCCAGCGTCCAGATGCCGGCCCAGCTGGACACGTTCGAGATCCACAAAAACCTGCATTTCAAGCAGATAAGCGAACTGGTGGGAATTTCCGTCGATGAGCTTCGGAACCTCAATCCGCAATACATCAAGGATGTCATACCCGGCAACAGTGGGAAATACATACTCCGTATTCCATACAATTACTCAAGCGATTTCATCGCCCACGAGGATTCAATCTACACCTACAAGGCCGCTGAATATCTCAACCCGCAGGCCCTGCTGGACACTAAGAGTCCAAGCACAGGAGCCACATCAGCCAATGGAACAATCACCTACAAGGTGAAAAAAGGTGACACACTCAGTAAGATCGCCGCAAGGTATCACGTGACAGTCAACCAACTCAAAAAGTGGAATCACCTGCGGAGCACGAACCTCAGCATCGGCCAGAAAATACGCATCTACAAGTCCAGCACCAATTGAACCTTCACCTCAGACACAGGACGCTTGGGTTCTCTCATAAATGAATATCGGATTGTGGAAGCTCTGAGATAGCACTTCAGAGTCCTCATCGCCCCTAACCGGAACTTGCCACCTGCCACAAATGAGGCACTCCAGCCTCTTCCATAATAGGCTGGCACAGTGAAGTTTCCCAGTGCGTCCCTCTCGTAGGAATATATCCGGTCATCCCAATTATCGACAATGAATATGGTTCCTCTGACATAAGCGTTGAACCGGTCCGTCTTTCTGCCGCCTTCGAGATACCCCAAGCCGGCTAGTGACCGGCAGAGAAGGCCTTCGGTCCGGATCCGCATTTTCCAAGCCGGTTTGTCAGACGGACCGTAACGGGCTGAAAGTCCAGAACTGGACCAATCGAAATCACATCTGGCTCCGGTACGGTACTTTAGGATCTCCTCATAAGGCCGGAAACGTTCAGTAACCCTCACGGTAAGCACTGATGTTCCTGACAATTGTAGCGGTGCCTTAAGCAGAGCCCTCAGCTGTCTTTTGGAATGTTCGGAATCTTTCACCGCACAATCCACAGTCGCCACAATTCCGGACCGCTCCAATCCGACAGCGACACCAGCCTCGTCTGAAGTCTTTGTCCAACTTTTTACACCACCGGTGTAATCTGACGAGAAATCCGTCGGATAATAACGAATGACAGAAGACAGCCTCCAGTCATCCCCGAACGGCACAACCGCTCCGGCAACGAATCCGGCGCGGCTTCCGGGAAAATCCCAGGCAGCCTCTCCAAACATATCCACACCTCTCCAAGAGTAACGGAAATCAGCGGACACCTTTCCTCCGGTTGGTTTTCCTGACATATTCAAAGGCTCCGTCTGGCAGTAGCCGGTCATCGAGAACTGCCCGTGCCGTCCGTAGTAAGCGATATTTCCGCCAGCCAATGAAGAGATCTCCGCACTCTTCCCGCTCTCGCACCAAGATCGGAGTCCTGGAAACGAAGCCAAGGCTGATATCACGAAACGACCGACGGAGAAATCAGCGGCCACTCCCCTATGCGATCCTATTCCCGACCAAGACCAGGACGGAGATATTCCTGAAGGCCTTTTATAGAAAGACGACGATGAGGAAAGACTCGACAACGACATTCCGCTCCATAGTGTCAGACCCTGTCCGAACCTTGCGTTGAAGTCCCCCACAATGACTTTTCCCAATCTCTTGTTACCATAATATGTGATATTCGCGGACCAGGCTGACGGAGGAAACTGATACTTGTCGGAATATCTCGTCCGTGCCGCCAATGACAGTTCCACCGCGTCAGCATAGTTCAAGCGGTATTTCGCACCGCAGTTATATTCATCCCCTTTGACAGCGAATCTGGCTAAGGTTTCGTTGCGGAAAGTCTTGGAAGATTGATGAGGCTGCCCTGGAAGCGACCGGCAACGCAGTGAGATGAACGGCTTGAGGGCGTTTGCCGACTCCTCCCCGAAACCATCAATCGAGGCCAATTCCGAGAATGAAAGGATATCTCCCGCACGTGTCCGGTAATCAATCAGACTGGCTATCTGGTACTGGCTCAAGAGTCCGCTGGAAAGCATACGGCTTCCGGTCGCCGTGTTGATTTCCAAAGGATGGGACAGAAAAGCCGTGAATCTTTCGATCTCCTGCTCATCCAGTTCCTCCTCCGAACCGGCTCCCGTGAGATAGACAATAGCCCTCAACCGCTCATCTGTCTGCGCCGATGCCTGTGCCGCGACGGACAACACCGCGCAAAGAATAATGATGAAGTTTCCTTTGATATTCATAGTCATTCAGTTCTGGGCGGAAAGATAGGGCAAAGAAACGTAAATAACGAAAAGAAAAATAAAACGATGGTATGTTTTTTCTGTTTTTTATGGAATATTGCTAATTTTGTTCTTTAATCGTAAAAAACGAACCACAATGAGCAACGTCAGATTATTTGACAAATCCTTCAAACCGTTCATTCCCAATGAACAGATTGAGAAGGCCATCGACAATGTAGCCGAGAAGATCAACCGCGACTTTGACGGAAGCACCGACTGTCCGGTACTTCTTTGTGTGCTGAACGGATCGCTGATGTTCACCTCCGAGCTGATGAAAAGGCTAACGTTCAACTGCGAGCTGATCTGCATCAAGCTTTCATCATACGACGGTACCCACACAACCGGAAATGTCCGCGAGACAATGGGAATGACCAGAAGCGTCGAGGGCAAGAGGGTGATCGTTGTGGAAGACATCGTGGACAGCGGCAACACAATTGTGGCTCTCAAGGAGATCCTAAAAGAGAAGGGTGCCGTGGAGACAAAGATCTGCACGATGCTCCTGAAGCCGGCGTCCTACACCAAGGATGTCAAGCTCAATTACGTCGCGATGGAGATTCCGGACGACTTCATCGTCGGATTCGGACTGGACTACAATGAACTCGGCAGAAACCTCAAAGACATTTACGTATTGGACACAGATATGAAATACTTTATTCTTTTTGGCCCTCCAGGCGCCGGAAAAGGCACCCAGGCCTCAGCAATGGTTGAAAAATACAATCTCTGCCATCTTTCCACAGGAGAACTTCTCCGCGGCGAGATCGCCAACGGAACGGAGCTCGGTCTCAAGGCCAAAGCTTTGATCGATGCCGGTGAGCTCGTTCCGGACGAGGTAGTGGAAGGAATGATCGAGAACAAGTTCAAGAGCGTGACCGGAGTCTCCGGCTTCCTTCTTGACGGTTTCCCTCGCACGATCGCGCAGGCCGAGGCTCTCGACAAGATGCTCGCGAAGAACGGCGAGGCGGTCACATCCGTTGTCTCCATTATGATTCCTGACGGGATGATCAAGGAGCGCATCCAGCACAGGGCCGCCATAGAAGGCCGTGCGGACGATGCCAAGGAGGAGACCATCAACAACAGGATCAAGACCTACCACGAGAAGACCGAACCGCTCGTAGAGTTCTACAAGAAGGCTGGCAAGTACCAGGAGGTTGACGGCACCGGCACCATCGATGAGGTCCGCGGCAGAATTTTCTCACTTATGGACAAATCATAACGTAATATATGATAGGTTCACTTCTTGTCACCGTTCTGCTCGCAGGTTCACCCCTGAAGCTGAGCGGTGATAATATTTCACAGATAGTCAATGAATTGACGGTGGAGGAGAAGGCCGCTTTGCTTGTAGGGAGCGGTGCGAAAGCATTTGACGGCGTAGGCTATACCACCCTTTACGTAAAGGGTGCGGCCGGAACAACCCACCCGATCGAAAGGCTTGGAATCCCTGCGATTGTACTGGCGGACGGTCCCGCCGGTGTCCGGATTGATGACCGTCCCTGCACTAAATTCCCCATAGGTACTTCCTTGGCTTCCACTTGGAATCCTCAGCTTGTCGAAGAGGTCGGCAAGGCTATCGGCAACGAAGTTCTTGAGTATGGGGTTGATGTATTATTGGCACCCGGAATCAATATCCAACGCAACCCGCTGTGTGGCAGAAACTTTGAATATTACTCCGAGGATCCGCTGCTCGCCGGAAGGATAGCGGCCGGTTACATCAATGGAATCCAGAGCCAAGGCGTCGGAACCTCCATCAAGCATTTCGCAGCCAACAACCAGGAGTTAAACAGGCTCTATCTTGACACAAGGGTTTCTACCAGAGCACTTCGGGAACTGTACCTGAGGAACTTCGAGATCGCCATCAAGGAAAGCGATCCCTGGACTGTTATGACTTCGTACAATTATGTGAACGGAACACTCGCTGCCGAGAACTATGACCTGGCTACAGGTGTGCTTAGGAATGACTGGGGCTACAACGGGCTTGTTATAACAGATTGGGCGGCGGGATTATATTCAGACAAGATGGTCGCAAGCGGCAATGACATTATCCAGCCTGGAAGCGACGAACACTACAAACGCCTCGTCAAATCTATGGACGACGGATCTTTGCCGATGGCGACAGTTGATACGGCTGTGACCAGACTGCTGAGGCTCATTGTCAAATGCCCTCGTTTCAAAGGTTATGAATATTCCAACAAGCCAAATCTTGAGCATAACGCATCCGTGGCCCGGAAAGCTGCCGAGGAAGGGATCGTGCTTCTTAAGAACGATGAGGCTTCCCTGCCTTTGGCCCCTGAGTCCAAGATCGCATTGTTCGGCGTGACTTCCTACGAGTTCATCACCGGAGGTACCGGAGCCGGAAACGTCAACGGTTCATACGTGATTGACCTCAAGCAGGGGTTGTCCGATGCTGGTTTCAGTCTGGACAAGACGACAGACGATTTCTATACGGATTGTCTCAAGTACGAAAGGTTCAACACCCGCAGGATCAACAGCAAGTTCAGCCAGTGGTTCGTGGACGCTGAACGTCCGGCCGAGGCTCTGCCGTCAAGAGCCGCGTTGGAGCAGGCCGCAAAGGAAGCGGACAAGGCCGTCATCACCATAGGGCGCATATTCGGAGAAGGGAAAGACAGGCTCTACCAATTCAGTTATCTGCTTTCGGCTGATGAGATGAGGCTGATCAAAGAAGTCTCTACCGCTTTCCACAATGAGGGGAAAAAACTGATTGTCGTGCTTGATGTCGGCGGTATCGTTGACTTGACAGCCTGGCGGGATATGGCGGATGCGATCGTTGTGAGCTGGCTGCCGGGGTGCGAGGCGGGACACGCTATCGCATCAGTGCTATCCGGCAAGGAAAATCCGAGCGGAAGATTACCGATGAGCATTCCTATAAGTTACTACGATGATCCTACGGCCGGCACTATGCCTCAGATCCTGACTGACAGGCCCATCAATTACTCGTTCTATCGTCCGGCCCCGATCGGCGTCACAAAACGGTACGACATTGAAAACATCGACTATGTCAACTATCGTGAAGGAATATATTCGGGTTACCGTCACTACGTCACCGACAAGGTTCGCACCGCCTTCCCGTTCGGCTTCGGTTTGAGTTACACTGAATTCAAGTACAGTGATATGAGCGTGAATGATGCAGGTGAAGCTTATGTGGTGAAAGTCAACGTTGAGAATACCGGTAAATATTCAGGAAAGGAAGTTGTGCAGATTTACGTGAAGGCTCCTGGCAAGGATATGGACAAGCCTGCGCGAGAGCTCAAAGGCTTCGCAAAGACTGGTTTGCTAACTCCAGGCCAGTCTCAGACCGTAGAGATAAGGATTCCGAAAAATCTTCTTGCATCCTACGACGAACAGCAATCTGGCTGGGCGACCGAGAAAGGAACATATTCATTCATCGTGGCAAAAAACGCTGAGAAACCGGTCCTTGCTGAAAAGGTGAAGATCAAGGAAGCGTCCTTCTCCCCTACCGGTGACTATCTTAATGTCAAGCCATTATTCATAGAAAAATAGATCGGTTGGAAACTGGCAACCTACATTGTTCTCATTTCGGGAGAGATGGCTATAGTTTGGCCGGTGGAAGACATTTGTTTTCGTGGCAGACAAGTCATTGAGATTCAATAGAAATAATAATGTCCTGATGCTGTTTTTAGCATCAGGACATTATTATTTTCATTCATATTCAAGGCGGTAAACGCCACGGTCAGATTATTAATTGCTGACCGGACGTATCACGAAAGTGAACTCGCGCTCTGCGGCCGGGATGAGGTACTGATCCAATGGAAGGGCACCCCAGGAGTTGATGCTGCCGACACCCATCTGTACGAGGTCGAAGTTGACGTAAGTCGTACCGTTGGAACGGTCGTTCTCGTGGGCCTTTGCCTTGAGGTTCAGTGAATGGCGAGGCTCTCCGTTCTGCTTGTTTGTCTTGTTGGCGCGAGCCGGAGTTCCGTTCTCAAGGCAGTCCAGATCCCTCATCGAGAACGGAAGGGCGGAAGCGGAGAACTTGTGTTCAGCCGTGACCTCAAGACCGGTGCCGTTCGGGTCAAGAACACGGAAATATCTCAGTCCGGTCTTCGTGCCGGATTCCTGGGTGCGCACATAGCCGTAGTGATACTGGTCGTTGACACTTTGCGTGTAGTGACCGACAACGGCGGCGGAGTTCCTGTCGGAGTAGTTCTCCCACGGGCCCTTGCCGTAGAAGTCCACGGTGGAGTAACGTCTAGGCATACCGAACTTCATTCCGAAACGCATAAGGTATGGAGCCTGAGCCAGTTTGCCGGCATCTTTCATCTTTTCTGTGGCCTTGATGGATCCGTCAGGGAAGATCTCGTAGAACATCTCCACGATGGCGGCACCGCCTGCGATAGGTTCATATTTAGCGGACACGGACATCAGACCGACACCGTCGGTTGCCTTCTCGACAACCAACGATCCCGGCTTCAGTTTGAAAACAGGATAACGCCACGCATCGTACATCTCGCGGATCTTTCCGGCCCCCATATCGTTCTCGATCGGCGCGCGGGCGAACTCCGGGGTAAGCGGTTCGGAAAGCATCTGGACACCGTTCACGGAATAACCTGTGAGGAATCCGGTTGCCTTGTCGAAGGTTGCCGTCCAGTCAGCGGCACGGTCACCAATCGTGCCTGCGAAGGAGAATGAACCCGAGAACACATACGCTTCAGCGGTCTCGCTCTGAATCAGCGACTTGCCGCAAACCGAAGCGGAGCCAGCCCTGAAGGCGGCATCAGATTTCTCACTCAAAGAAATCTGATCGTAAGCGACCTCGGTACCTGCCGGGAGCACGCCGTCGGCGGTCTTAAGGACATACGAAACGTTCAGGAATATGTCAGCGTCAGCCTTAGGAAGTGTCTTGAAGCCAAGGTCAACGGTCTCAGTCTTCTGCGGAGCGACATTCAGGTTCTCAACGACTCCCGATGACACGGCCTCGCCGTCCACTGTGATATTCCAAAGCATCCGGTACTGACCGAGATCCTTGAAGAAATATTCATTATAGACATTCACTCTCCCCTGTCCCGCAAGGGATGTGTGAATATTCCTGTGCTGGTAGCGGACCTCGTAGGCGTGAGGGTGCAGGGTCCTGTCGGCGGCTATGACACCGTTGCAGTTGAACGAGCCATCCGAAGGGTCATATTCATTGAAATCGCCTCCGAACGCGAAGATGTGGTCGGTGCCGCCCTCGTTGGAAGGCCACCTGAGCGCCTGGTCCACGAAGTCCCAGATGAAGCCGCCCTGATAGGTAGGATACTTGCGGATGAGGTCCCAATATTCCTTGAAATTGCCCATCGAGTTGCCCATCGCGTGGGCATATTCGCATTGGATCAACGGCCTGTCCGGATGGTTCAGAACAATCTCCTCGCACCTTTTCGGGGAGGCGTACATCGGGCAGATGATGTCTGTCTGGCCGGCCATCTCGGCCCTTTCGTACTGAACCGGCCTGGTAGGATCATTCGCTTTGAGCCAGTCATAGCAAGCGACGAAATTATCACCGAAGCCAGCCTCGTTGCCAAGGCTCCAGATGATAACGGACGGATGGTTGAAGTCCCTGCGCATCATCCTCTGGTCACGGATGAGATGGGCGGCCTTATAGTCTGCCCTGTGAGCCAGAGACTTTTCACCGTAACCCATTCCGTGAGACTCGATGTTGCCTTCGTCCACTACATAGAGACCGTACTTGTCACAGAGGGCGTACCAGCGCGGGTCGTTCGGATAGTGACAGGTACGCACCGCGTTCATATTCAGCTCCTTCATTATGCGGATGTCGTTGATCATATCCGCCTCGGAGACAACATAACCCTTGTCGGCGTTCATCTCGTGACGGTCCGCGCCCTTGATGAGGATCGGCTGGCCGTTGACAAGCAGCTGACCGTTCTTGATCTCGACGGTGCGGAATCCGAAATCGATCGAAGTGCTTTCCACAACGTCCTTTTTATCGGAAGCGGTCACCTTCAAGGTGTAAAGGTTCGGGATCTCTGCGCTCCAAAGTGACGGATCCTGCACATTACCGTTCAGGACAGCCTCGCCTTTGACCGGAGTAGCCTCTCTGTAGGCCACCTGGTTTCCGTTCCTGTCGATGACGGCGACACGGACGTTCTTCACGCCTTTGGTCACCTTCGCCTTCACAGTGAAGTCTCCATTCATCCCCGCGATGACGTTCACATCCTCGATACGTTCCTTCTCACGGGTATAGACATAGACCCCGCGGGCGATTCCGCTGAGCCTCCAGAAGTCCTGGTCCTCAAGGTAGGAGCCGTCAC
This sequence comes from bacterium, assembly GCA_963596515.1. Classification (GTDB taxonomy): domain Bacteria; phylum Bacteroidota; class Bacteroidia; order Bacteroidales; family UBA932; genus Cryptobacteroides. The sequence continues at coordinate 14,717 of CAVBMN010000027.1, read as the reverse complement.
ACCAGCGGAAAATCTCAAGGGCGATGAGGTTCTCCCCGGCCTTGACATACTTGGTGAAGTCGAAGCGGGCCTCCAGTTTGCTGTCCTCGCTGTAGCCGACCATCTTGCCGTTGACCCAGACACGGACATTGGATGTGGCGGAGCCGATGCAAAGGCAGATCTGTTTCCCGACCCAGGACTTGTCAACATTGAAAGTCCTGCGGTACTGGCCGACATAGTTGTGCTCGGTCGGAGGGTAGGGCGGGTTGTTCGTGTAGTGACCTCTCCACGCGAAGCCGACATTCAGGTAGATCGGGTCGTTGTACCCGTTCAGTTCCCACATTCCCGGAACCGGGATCGTGCCCCAATCCGCATCGTTGTAGTCCACAGCCTCGAAGCCTTTGGTCCGGCCTTCAATGGTCTCGTTCCACTTGAACTTCCACACTCCGTTAAGAGTCAGAGTCTTCTGCTGGTCCGTCACAAACGTGGCGGTCATCGGCAGGCGGTTCTCCTCGAACACGTTCGGGTCCTGCCACGGCTCCATCTTGTTGTTCTTCTCCGCAAGAAGCGGGGTCGCGGCCAACGCGGCCGCCAGAATCAGTAGTAACTTTCTCATATTCACTATAATAACAACTTGCTTTATCATGTCACTTCGACAAGCTCAGTGACCGGTTGCTTTCGGTCGCTGAGCCTGCGGTTGCTGAGCCTGCCGAAGCATTGAAACAACCAGTGGTTCAACTACTTTCGCAGCAGAGTCACAGTTCCGTCCATAGTGGAGGCTAGAATGTAAATGGAACCACCCTCATTCCAGACCTCCATCGGATTCACCAGCGCGATGGAGATCTTCCGGGTCCAAAGCCTGTGACCGTCCTCGGCGTCGAACCCGAGGATGTTTCCCTTGTCGGTCGGCATAATAACCTCATTCCCGATGCGTACGATCGAGGTCGGTGAGATCTCGTACCCGGCACCAGTTTCCGCACACCAATCCACCTCAAGACTCGCAGCATCCACAGAAGTGATTGTGTGCCACATAGATTTGCAATAAACCTTCTTCCCGTCCGGCGAAACACCCACCGCCTCACGGGCCGATTTCTCATAATGCCTCAACTCCTTTCCGGTCACCGCGTCAAGCGCATAAAGCCTCCTGTCAGGAACAGCTATGAATATCTTCCCGCACGCCTTTACAGGCCACACGGCCGCCGGTGAATACATCCTCGAAGGCTTCTCGCATTTCCATTCCCACTGAAGCGCACCGGTCTGAGGATCAAGAGAGTATAATTTATTCCCCCAAGTTCCGAACACAACCTGTTCCCTATCGACATAAGCACGACACTCCACAAATCCCTGCACGTCTGAATATGTCCACACAGCCTTTCCGGTCTTCAGATCAAGAGCCCTGAAGCATCCGTCCGAAGCGCCGACATAGACCTTGCCGTTGAATATCACAGGGCTGCCCAGCACGGACTTCCTTGCGGCATATTTCCAAATAGTCTTTCCGTTCTTGGCGTTCAGCGCATAGATGTTGCCGTCAGTGCAGCCGAAGACAAGGTACTTGCCATGAACAGCCGGAGTCGAGAATATCTTGCCTGGGAACTTCTTCGTCCATATTCTTTTACCATCTTTGACATTGATGCAGCGCACGTTGCCGGATGCGGTCGTGTACCAAGCGCATTTCCCGGCCCTGGCAAAGCCTGCGACTATATTGCTGTCATCCTTGAGCTTCCAGACCTCTTTGACCGGACTGTCATTATTGACATCGTAACGCATCCACGGGTAAGATGCCGGCAGTCCATCGGCATCGTAGGTAACGGTGTCCTTCACCTCCGCAAGCCTTCTTGTGTACCAAGGCTCCATCTGGACGGTCGTGGAACCATAAAGCCGTCTCTCCGAAATGGTAACGCTGTCATTCTGGATTGTGAACACATTGTAGCCTGGCTGTTTACCAGCTGTCAATGTCGAACGGTCAAGGACACCAGGCAGACCGTCATAGTCCAGCGCCACGTTTCTGTGCCAATGCCCGCCGACCTCGAACCGGGTGCCGATCCTCTTGAGCTCACGCGTCACGTCAAAGTAATTCAGAACCGACGTGTCTTGAGGATAATGGTTCACGAATATGGTCTTTTTTCCTGGTTTGAGACCTTTCAGCCATTCCATACTCTCCTGCGGAATCAGTGTTGGAGCCATCCTCATATCCGGACCGCAGTTGCATCCGATGAACCGCCACCCCTTGCACTCGAACTCGTAGTTCTCGTAGCCGAACACCTTGAGGAAAGTGTTGCAGCCGCTCTCCGACCACTTGGCGTCGTGGTTTCCCGCCACAACATAGTACTTGTACTTGAGCGAGTCCAGCATCTGCTTCACAGCGGCTATCTCCTCATCGGTTCCGAAATCCGTCAAGTCACCGCCGATCAGTACGAAATCCAGTCCGTCCAATGTGTTGACATCCTTGACACAGCGACTGATGTCGGACACGGATCCGCTTCCCGCCGAATAGTGAAGATCCGTCAGGAATGCGAATCTGAGCGGCGTTTCCTGCGCCACGACCGCCATCGCAGACACGCAGACGGTGGCCATCAGTAATATTATCTTTCTCATATTCTTTTTAATGATCAATATTTACAATACGCCAAGTCGCAAATTTACTTAATTATAAGGAATATTCGGCCAGTCCGACCGCATATTCAAAAGTTTTCCAACCGTTTTAGGAAAGAAATATTTGCGGATAAAAGAAAAAGCGTTATCTTTGCATTCCCAATCAACGGTGCTTTGGCCGAGCGGTTAGGCACAGGTCTGCAAAACCTGCTACAGCGGTTCGATTCCGCTAGGCACCTCTCTAGAACCTCTGGCAAAATTGTCAGAGGTTCTTTTTTAGCATAACCGCAACAAGCAACGGCGAATCCTCGCAAATCCAAAGGGAAAATAACCTCTTGACATATAACCAATTACAAAACGCCGCCAGTCATTATTGGAGGGCGGCGTTACGGAATATATTCATTATGAACCTGTTACGGATCACAATATGAAGCCGGCCAAAAGTTGGAGAAAGAAAGCGTGGCCGATGGAAAAGGATGGTAGCTACTCCACGTAGAGAAGCAGTCCTTTAAGGTACTCGCCTTCAGGATGGTAGATGTTGACAGCGTGGTCAGCCGGCTGGTTGAGACGGTCGAGGATCCGCACGCTGCGGCCGGTCTGGGCGGCGGCAGAGAACACGGCAAGGGCAAAGGCCTCCTTGTCAACGACTTGCGAACAACTGAACGTGAATACCAAGCCACCGGGCGCAACTTTGGAGATCGCGGCGGCGTTCAGACGCTGGTAGGCACGGAGGGCGTTGTTCAGAGCACCTCTGTGCTTGGCGAATGCAGGAGGGTCAACGATCATCAAATCGTACTTGTCCTCGGGGACGTTGCGGAGAAACTCTATGGCATCAGCACAATAACCGATGTGTTGGGACGGATTGAAGCCGTTCAACGACATATTCCTTTCCACCATATCGATGGCTTTGCGGGAACTGTCCACGGAATCGACGTGGACCGCACCGTTACCAAGGGCATAGACGGAGAATCCGCCGGTGTAGCAGAAAAGGTTCAGCACGTTACGACCACGGGAATATTTTCCTACAAGGGCACGGTTCTCTCTTTGGTCAAGGAAGAAGCCGGTCTTCTGGCCTTCGGTCCAGTTAACAAAGAACTTGTGGCCGTTCTCAAGGACGATCTGCTCGTCATCGGAAAAGTCTTCGGAACGGTAAAGGTAACCGTCAACGAGATCGAGACCGGCCTTGAACGGGGCTGTGCCAGAACTCTTGTCATAAACAGCCTTCAAGGATGTGCCGTAAACGGATTTCAAGGCCTCGCAGATTGCGCCTTTGGCACGGAACATCCCGACGGAGTGGGCCTGCATAACGCAGACACCATCGTAATAGTCGATTATCAGGCCTGGGAGACCGTCACCCTCACCGTGGATCAGGCGGTAGCAGTTGGTCAGAGTCGGTCGCTGAGCTTGTCGAAGCGACTGCTCGGAATGTTCCGACCTTTCGACAAGCTCAGGAACCGGAGATGTTTGTCCTGCTAATGGAGCGGCCGGCCCTTCGGCAGGCTCAGGGGCCGGACAAGCCAGCCCGGCGGCTACACGCACCTTGAGTGCTCTGGCGATCATATTCCTCCAAAAGTCAGGAGAAAGGACATCCTCGCCGGCGAAACTCAGCACACGGACAGCGATCGATCCTATCTGATAGTGCCCGTAAGCCAGAAACTCTCCGCCTTGGGAGAACACACCGACGATGTCACCTTCGGCAGGCTCACCCACAATCTGGGCGATGGCGCCGGAAAAAACCCACGGATGGAATCTCAAAAGAGAGTCCTCTCTACCTTTCTTTAATATTATCTTTGTCATTTTCAGTGTGTTGTTTTGGAGGATTAGGAAGCATCTGCTCCGGAGTCAAAGGATTCTTCTCCGAAGCCAACAGCTTGTAGTACATCTCACGGCAGATCCAGGCATCGGTCGCGGCATAGGCCTGCTGCGAATCCGAAAGCACATCCGCCTCCCAGTTGGAAAGCTGCTGTGTCTTGGAAATCCGGACTCCGAGGATTATCGCAGCCATCTTCTTGACACTCTTGTCCTTGATGCCATATTCCCAGACCATTTTCTGAAGATCGACGAAGGCTTTCGGCTCGAAATCGTGATGCTTCTTCAGACCGCGCACATCATCGGTGACAGCCGCTCCGACCTTGATTATCTCTTTACTTGCCAGAATCTTGCGCAATGACTTAGGAATGCCGCCCATCAGCTTGACCCTGAACAGGAAAGCCCTCTCCTTGCCGGAAAGCTGCAACAGAGAAACTCCATAGTGCGGCTGGTTCGCAGAGAAACAAGGCCGTGACTCAGTGTCAAAACCGATAACCTTCTGCCGTCTGAGATAACTTATGGCCTTGAGAAATTCAAAGCCCTGGTTATCAATAACCTTTATCTTACCCGGGAAGCTCGAAGGCTCCAGCCGCTCTATCTCTTCTGGACTAATGCTGATTTTGTACGACATAGGAATAATAAGTGTTTGGAGCAAGAACCCCGACAGTGTCTGGGTATGAGGCCGGAACAAGACTGTCAACAAACGGAACGACGGACACCCTTGATTCCAAAGAATCACGCACAGCCATATACAGCCTTGCGGAAGGATATGAGATATTGTGCGTGAAAGCGTCCATTTCTCTCATCTTGCGGAAGCAGGCTTCAGAGAATGAAAACGTTGTGTCTGATGAATATATTACCGGAACATCGCAGCCTATCCTTTCGAAAAGATCACTGACATCACTCCCGCCATATTCAGATAGAATCGGGCAGCAGATGAGGAGGATCTTGCATCGGGAAGGTAGTTGAAGCGCGGCGAGAGCGTCGTTTACCGCCAGTTCCCTCAAGGAGGTTTGTCCGTCTTTCGTGGAAGACTGGTTCTTATAAGCGGTGTCGGCGAAATTCAGGATAGAGACGATCGTCTCCCCTGCGAAGTCCGGCAGACCGTCGCTGACTTTCCGCGCATCAATGTTGTCAAACTCATCGCAGAGCATCATCTTCTCGCTGAGTCGCAGACATCCCGAAGGATCTCCGACCAGAACGATAGCACCGGAAGGGTTGCCGTTGCTTTCAGCCAATGTCTTTAATTCTGAAAGGGAATCCGTCAAAAGAGAATTGACGTAGGCTATTGTCCTGTAGCCATTTTCGACCCGCCTTGAACAGCTGGAAGCCGCAATGACGGATAGAACCAACAATATTACCGCAAAAAATCTCTTCACTATTATCAAATAATTACCAGACGGAAATACCGACCGGCCACTCTAAATTCGCACAATTCCGAACAGATGTCTTAATCTGCCTGCCTAAAGGTTCATCACCTCTAAAAACATTTCAGACAAATTAAAAACAACTTCGGACTGCAAAGGTAAAAAATTCTTCACTATCTTTGATGTTTGTAGTGTATAAAACTCCTTGACAAGATGGTTAAAGTATCAAAAAAATCAAGCCAGATGCCGGCTTCCGCAATCAGGAAGCTTGTGCCTTTCGCCGACGCGGCCCAAAACGACGGCATCAAAGTCTATCACCTCAATGTCGGCGCGCCTGACATCAAATCCCCCGAATGCGCCCTTGAGGCGGTGCGCAGGAACACCCTCGACCACGTTTCCTACACCAACTCGGCGGGTCTGCCGGAGCTGCGCAAGGGACTGGCGGAAAAATATTACCGCAGCATCGGCATCGATGTCTCCGTCCCTGAGATCATCGTCACCGTGGCCGGAAGCGAGGCTGTCAACCTTGCGCTTCAGATAGCCTGCGACGAGGGCGACGAACTCATCGTTATCGAACCTTTCTACACGAACTACAACACATTCTGCTTTGAAAGCGGAATCACCCTCAAAGCCGTCCACACGGACATAGAAAGCGGATTTAAAGTTCCTCCGATCGAAGAGTTCGAGAAACTCGTGACTCCCCGCACGAAGGCTATCCTCATCAGCAATCCCGGAAACCCGACCGGAACCCTCTACAGCAAAGAGGATATGCTTGCCCTCGGAGAGGTTGCCAGAAAGCACAACCTTTTCCTGATCTCAGACGAAGTCTATAGGGAATTCTGCTACACGGACGAGCCGCATTTCTCGGCGATGAATATACCTGACCTCGCGGACAATGTCATTCTCGTTGACTCAGTCTCAAAGCGTTACAATCTTTGCGGCTGCCGCATTGGCTGCATTGTCTCCCACAACAAGGAGGTAATGGAAGCGGCGATGAAATACGCCCAGTCCCGCCTCTGCCCACCGGTTTACGGACAGATCGCCTCAATCGGAGCGCTCGACACCCCGCAATCCTATTTCACGGAAGTGAAGAATGAATATATCGCCAGATGTGACTATGCGGTTTCCCGTCTCAATTCAATGGAAGGAGTATATTCCCCGACTCCTATGGGAGCCTTCTACACCATCGCGCGCATTCCTGTGGACGATGCCGAGAAGTTCGCCAAATGGATGCTGACGGATTTCAGGCTTGACGGCCAGACGACAATGGTGACTCCGGCGAAGTCATTCTATAAGACTCCAGGATTCGGAGCGGATCAGATCCGGTTGGCCTATGTACTCGGGATTCCGGAACTGGAGAAGGCGTTCGACGCGCTGGAGGCCGGGCTCAAGGAATATCCTGGAAGAACTGTCTGACAATCAATTCTCAACATCAACGACAATTTACAATGAAAGCCCTCATCGCCATAGATTCATTCAAGGGATGTCTGACCTCGGCACAGGCCGGGAAGGCTGCTCTTGCGGCCTTTAGCAAAGACGAGGCCGAGGTCATTCCGGTCTCGGATGGCGGTGAGGGTTTCTCGACTATCTTGACGAAAAGTCTGGGCGGAACATTCAGGACGGTTTCCTGCCACGATCCGCTCGGGCGTCCAATCAAAGCAAGATACGGTCTGGTAGGCAAGACGGCCATCATAGAGACCGCCGCGGCCAGCGGACTGGGACTCCTTCGCAAAGAGGAACTTAATCCCCTCATTGCAACCTCCTACGGCACAGGCGAATTAATCTCGGACGCTATTGAATATGGATGTGAAGAGATTTGGCTCGGCCTTGGCGGCAGCGCCACCTGCGATGGCGGAACAGGGATGTTGCAGGCGCTTGGCTACCAATTTTTGACTGATAATGACTGTTCATTAGTTTCCGAAAAGATAACACAAGTCCTTCTCAAGAATATTTATGGAATAGACAGTTCCGGACGCAACAAGTCATTGGATTCTTGCAAGATAACCGGCTTCTATGATGTTTCCGTACCGTTCTGCGGTCCGGGTGGGGCGGCAAGGATGTTCGCTCCGCAGAAAGGTGCTACACCAAAGATGGTGGAAGAACTCGACTTTAGGCTCTCAAGACTCTGTGAGGTCTATTCCGCACTCTCGGGAAAAGATGTCCTGAATATTCACGGCTCAGGCGCGGCGGGAGGAATCGGTGGCACGCTCGGTGGGGTGCTCGGGGCAGCAATGGTCCAAGGAATCAGCAAGGTTCTGGACATTTCCGGGTTTGACCGCAAACTGGAATCCTGCAGCCTTGTCATCACCGGAGAGGGGCGGGCAGACGCACAGACCCTACGCGGCAAAGTTCCTGTCGGAATTCTTGAATATGTCAGAGCGCATTCCGTTCCCGATAAGAGTCCCAAAGTCATTCTGATCGCAGGTCAGGTCTCTGACCGGCAACAACTTCTCGAAGCGGGTTTCGATGCCGTGCTCCAGATCACTCCGGATGGAATACCTATCTCCGAGGCAATGAAGCCCACCACAGCCTTGGCAAATATCACCCACACGATCAGGAAGTACATCAATCTATAACGTGATGTCGCTTCGGCAAGCTCAGCGACCGGGCTATATTGTTCGCTTCGGCAGGCTCAGCGACCGAGTCACACTGGCCGCTGAGCCTGCCGAAGCGCCTTTGCCAAAGCGGCTAAACTGTCGAAGTCGATATGATTGACGCATCATATTCCAATTCCTAAAACCTCACGGATTTTCGGGATGAGGAGCGAGAGGACATATTCATACTCCATAAAGTGGGTGCCGTCGTAGATGGTCCAGGCGCCGTCGCCAAAGTATTTCCTCCAGGTACGGATTGAGACAACGCCGCTGCGGCGGTAATGGTCGCGGGTGCCGAAAAAGGCATAAAAGTAGTCCGGACTACCGTTGCGTGGGGTATTTTGCAAAGCGCCACCGAGGACTCGCCTCCATTTTCTCAAAGTTTTGTAGGTGAAATGAAGTTTCTGGCGATCGCCGGGTTTTGGCCTGTAAATCCTGTCAAACAGAGCCGTGACACCAGGAATCAAAGTCAGCCAGGCCAAAGCCACGAAATACCGTGGAGCATTCAGTGACGGAGAGACGAAAAGATGAGGATAGCCCTTCAGTGCGATGGCGTGCGTGGCCCCCATACTCTCCCCTATCACAAGGTCTGGCCGGACTTCCTCCGCCCAAGCGGACAGTTGCTTGTGAGCGACTTCCGGGTCAAAGTCGTACGTTCTGACCACGACCTCGAAATCAGGGCCCAGATTATCCCTCAAAATGGACGGGATACGGCTGTCACCGCCCCCGCCCATTCCGTGGACATAAAGTATGACGTGCTTTGCCATCCGCTATTTCTTTGCGACCAAGTCGCTCATTGCCAAATTGATGAGTATGTACCCCAAGAAACTGGTCAGGAAGATGAACGACCAGTGGGAACGCTCGACAAGCGCGATGATAATCGCCAGGCCGACAATAACTAGAAAGGCGATTCTCTTCGCCACCTCCAGTTTCGAGGCCTTCTTACCGCCACCGAACTTCATAGAGAACATAGGTATCTCGCTGACAAGCAGATAGCACAGAACCAATGTCAGGACCGGAATGAAAACCGGACCCGCACACCAGTGTGCGAGAAAGCAGTCCGGTCTTACGGTCACCAATGTCGCCAGCGAGCCGCAGATCATAGCCGCCGCCGGGGTCGGAAGCCCGATGAAGCTGTCGTGCTGACGCTCATCCAGATTGAACTTGGCAAGTCTCAAGGCGGAGAATGCGGCGAGGACGAGTGGTAAATATTTAAGAATCAAAATGTCTGTTCCACTTATCTGGTAAAGCATCACGGCCGGGAGCACCCCGAAGCTGACATCATCCGCCAGCGAATCCAACTCCTTTCCTATTTCCGAATATGCCTTCAGAAGCCTTGCGGCCAGTCCGTCGCAGAAATCAAAGACGGCGGCGAGTATCATCAGGGCGAACCCCAACTCCAGCCGTCCGCCCAAAGAAGCGATTACCCCCAGAACACCGCAAAGGAGGTTCATAGAGGTAATCGTGTTCGGTATATGCTTAATTATATTCATTTACTTGATGCCAAGTTTCTTCTTAAGATCCTTGGAGAGGGCATCCTTGTGAACGAGGATATCCATTGACTTGGCACGGACGAAAGAATCGGAGCAGTACCAGATTCCACCATACTTGCTTGCGGTTCCCCAAGAGTTCTTAACCATAAAGTAGTTGGTGCCGTTCTGGTCTTTGGCGACTCCGAAGATCTGCATTCCGTGATCATCTGTGGTGGTCTTGTTGTCAAATCCTTCCTGACGGGATTCCTGTGTGACAGGAGCCTCCTTAGGCAACTCAGCGACAACTTCCTTCTTCTCGCCGGCCTTGCCGACCCAACGCTCCTGATCCGAGCCGGTGGTGGCCTTCACATCCTCAAGAAGCACACCGATTCCGTTTCTGGTAAAGCCCTTCTCGCTCACGTCGGTTCCCCACGCGAGAGTGTAGCCCTTGTCAATAGCATTGTAGATCACCTCCATAAACTCGTCAAGAGGAATGTTGTAAGCGGAATCCCATCTCCAATTGTCGGAGATCTCGATGATGAACGAAGTGTAGAACGGATGATGAGTGAACGATGTAAGGGTCACATAATCAGACGGTACGATTCCCATCTCGTCCCTGTAGGAAGCAGGGGTGTAGGTCTTGCCGTTATATTCAAAAGTCTCCGGGGTTTCGCCGAGGAAGTTGTCCACGATGGCGTCGAAGCCTTTCTTCCAGTTAGGGGAAAGGGTCCTGTTAGGATTCTTGGCGATTGCTTCAACATAAGCCTTTGTGGTCGCGTCAAGCTCTCCGTGGATCGGAAGAGGCTGAAGTCCAGGCATAGCGCTCTGAGGTACAAGACCATAGTCCTCAACAACGTGGAGAACATCGTCAGCCTCTGAACCGGCAGCGAAGTTGATGTTGCCATCCGTGCGGACATATTTCACAGCCCTGTCCTTGTAGGAATGTGAGACAACGAACATTTCCGAAAAGTCCGGATAGAGAGTCGTGTCCTTGATATTCTTGATTCTGATAGCCTCTGACTCAAGGAATCCAAGGGTTGAGAAGCACCAGCAAGTTCCGGAACGATACTGGTTCTTGATCGAAGTGATAGGGTTCTCCTTCACGACGGTGAACTTGTACTCGGCCTCTGGCTGGGCCGGCTTAGGCTGTGCGATCGCTGATAAAGTGACAAGCGCCACCGCCGCCGCAATGATGATTTTCTTCATATTCTTTAATTTTAATAGTTTTCAGCCTTGATTTGGAAATAACTCCTCTGATGTTTGCAGACCGGACAAACCTCAGGAGCCTTCTTGCCGACCACAATGTGTCCGCAGTTCGAGCACTCCCAGATCATATCCTCATCCTTGGAGAACACAACCGCATCCTGAACATTCTTCAGCAGCTTCCTGTAGCGTTCCTCGTGGGTCTTCTCAATCGCGCCGACCTTCTCAAAGAGGAAAGCGATCTCATCGAACCCTTCCTCCTTGGCGGTCTTGGCAAACCCAGCATACATATCCGTCCACTCGTAGTTCTCTCCCGCAGCGGCATCCGCAAGGTTCTCTTCCGTAGAAGGCACCCCGCCATCGTGCAGAAGCTTGAACCAGATCTTGGCGTGCTCCTTCTCGTTCTTCGCCGTCTCCTCGAACAGCTTGCCTATCTGCACATAGCCATCCTTGGCGGCCTTCGACGCATAATACAAATACTTGGTGTGAGCCTGGCTCTCCCCCGCAAACGCAGTGCGCAGGTTCTCCTCTGTCTTCGATCCCTTAAGTTCCATAATCTATGAATATTAATATGTTCTCTATCGTACGTCCGCAGTCACACGGACAGGTCCGTCCCCTCCTGTGCGGATCGGACCTTGCAAATGTAATAAATTTACCTTGATAAAGAAAGCCTTCAACGGCTATTAACCGAACCCTATTTCTTATAGAATTGTCCAGCGTCAAATGAATTGGTGACCTTGACGAAGCCCTTGTCATACCTGTACAGGAACGGAGAGTAGCGGAATCGGGCGAACAGCCGAACATCATTGAACCTATATTCAACATTCTTGATCTCATAGAAATCCGAGCTCACCTTATCCACCACCTCAACCTCGAACATTCCCCTTTCAAGATTGGCTTTCACGAAGTACCTGCCGTCCCGTTCCAGATAATCATACGCCCGCTCAGCGTCTGACCGTGAAACCTCGACATAAAATTCTTTGATGTCACTTGCATCCTTTTTCTTATAATATTCCGCCGCGTCAAGCGAGTTCGTCACCTTGAGAAGCCCCTCGTCATATTTGTATAGAGATTCCGAATATCGGAAATACATAAAGTATTTTGTCTCCCTGATGGCATAGAACTTTGAATCCAGTTTCTCCCCCACCTCGATCTCATAGATTCCCTTATCAAGGGTAGTCTTGATGAAATACCTCCCGTCAAACTCCAGATGATCGTACCTCGAAACCGCATCCGCCCGGTCTGTCTCGATGTAAAACGCCCGGACATCGCTCCCGTCCGCGAACGCAAACAGACGACACACCAGAACCAGTGTCAATGTAACCAAAGACTTTTTCATAAGCTTTTCTTTATCAGCATAAACAAATCCTATTCCCTCAAACCGAGTGACTCCTCTCACAAATCCGCTCGATCCTCCACTCAACTAAGCCACAAGTCATCCACTCCCCTAACCCACAGAAAGATAAGGATAAAATCACTAATATGCAACAAGTACAATAAAGCGATTCTATAGAATTTGGCCACAATGGCATTGAGTCGTCCTCAGGTACTGCCAGAGGAGCACAAACTGGCAATATCGCTCCAGCCGGAGGTCTAAAAGCTTATGACGGCAGCATTAGATGACAAAACGTTGCTTTATGAAGCACGCTGCACCACACCGCACGGCCAATATTACATTAATTTTCAAACATACTAAACTTAGTCCAATTTTTTTATACCGTTTTACACATAAAAATACTATATTTGCACCCGTTGCCCATAATGGCAACAGACATAAAAAGAAAGCGTTTAGCTTTATTCCTCCAATGAATCTGGACAATTCAAAGCGTATTGGAATAATGTTGACGCTTGCACTGGCTGTATTATGGGCTATGCCCACACTATAGCGGAAAGTGTGGGCTTTACAACAATCCTTATTCAATACGCAGGCAGTCCAGAGCCGATTTGGGAATAAGACTAAGTTGGCTCGCACTTTCTTGTGTTTTTATGTAAGAGAACCATCCAACGGGCCGGATGGGCAAAAAACAAACCTGTGGCCTGATTATGACCCGCAAGTCTTCTGAAAACTTTATCTATGGTGTGGCTCCCGCCACGCTGACGTTATCCTTGTCGTCAAATTTCACTATACTAAACATGACTTCCAAGTCATACTACTGCCAGAGAGAGCAAAGCGATAAACGACAATGGTTATCCGGTTATATTGTTAGACGACTAACGATCCTTTTCTCCTCGACAAATTCCTCTTAAGCAGTATTCAAAGCATAGATTACGCACAGGCTGGATTTAATCAAGAGCCATTCAAAAAGGATACGTAAAATACTGAGAACTAAAACACTTAACGTATTAAGAATTTCAAAATTATATATTATAAAGAAATGAGATTAGAAAAGTGGTTTATATCAAACTTGGATGATTCTCAAAGAAAAATCATCGTTCAAAGCATTGACGAAGATATCATAGTACAAGGTGCTGCAGGTAGTGGAAAAACAAATCTTGCAATCCACCGTGCACTACAGGCGAAGAATAGAGGTAGTTACGCGATAGTTATTTTTACTGTCGCTCTGAAAAGAATGATAGCGTATGGAATGCAAGCTCTTGGCTTAGACAAAGAGCGCATTGCATATGAATGGGGTTGGACGCATCGTGGTTTTGACCTAACAGGAGATGTGTATTGGAAAAAGGGCCATAGAAATACTCTCTATTTAGTAAACGACTTAAATATAAGGAAATTTGAACGCACAGAAAAAAGTCAGACCACCTATGGAATAGACTTTGCGGATTGGGTGGATAGTAGGTTTTACTATGCCTTTGGTCGCCGGGTTAGTTGGTTTAAAGAAGTACCATATTTATCAGGTTTCAGTGTGACAGACACAGACAAATTTGAACTAATACCGAGCGGAACAATGTATAAGCAATCAGAAGATAAGATAGATTATCTTATTGTAGATGAGGCACAAGACTTTAATATATCTGACTATCGAGGCCAAATAATAGCACATAAAGGTAAAAGCCTTTCTTTGTTTGGTGATTCCGTTCAGCAAATGAACTTCAAAGGAAGTTCAATAGATGACATTGCTAATACATTGGGTTACAAAAAACTCTCTTTGGAGTATAATTATCGCTTGCCAAAGACCATTGCCAAAGTTGCTCAGCAAATTCAAGATGTCAAGGTGGACTTGTTGACAAACAACATGAAAGATGGAGGCAATAGTGACTATCCTAATTATCCCAAACCGATTATCACGAAATACTCATCCAGAGAGAAAGAATTGGAAGGCATATTAAATCGAATAAAAATGGAAGATTTAGACGATGTCGCAATTCTTGTCCCTGACGAGAGTGATGTTCGTGAAGTAAATGATTTTCTGAACCAAAAAGGAGTAAATACTCAGGTACATTACCGAACAAGGAATGTGGTTCCGTTTCGGACAATCAACACATTGGATTTTTCGAACAACGACCTGCCATGCATTCTTACATATTATGCTGCAAAAGGGTCTGAATTTGATAATGTTTTTGTCCCTTTTGCCAATGAAGCAAATACCTGTACAAGAAATGCATTCTATGTAGCATGCACTCGTTCTTCACGCAATCTTTATATCTCCTACTCAGGAAAGAGAACGTCATTTCTAAAAGATGTTTCTAAGGACAATATTGTTGAAATAGAAAATAATTAGACCTATGTTATATTATATTAGTAC
>CAVBMN010000026.1:0-26914 GCA_963596515.1 bacterium | reverse complement strand
AGAAAAAACCAATTGTAGCGCTGATCTATGACTTCGACGGGACCCTTTCTCCCGGAAATATGCAGGAGTTCGGTTTCATCCAGGCCATCGGAAAAACCCCGGAGGAGTTCTGGAGGATGAGCGACGGGCTCGCTGTCGGGCAGGACGCGAGCAACGTTCTTTCCTATATGAAGATGATGTTCGACGAGGCGAAGAAGAACGGAATCAAGCTCCGCCGGAGCGACTTCCGCAAGTTCGGCCGCCACATCCAGCTCTTCGACGGCGTGAAGGAATGGTTCGGCCTGATCAATGAATATGGCGACGCGCACGGTGTCCAGATCGAGCACTACATCAACTCCTCCGGCCTCAAGGAGATCATCGAAGGCAGCCCGATCGCCAAGGAGTTCAAGCATATCTTCGCCTGCACCTACATGTACAACAAGGAAGGCGAGGCTGAGTGGCCTGGAATCGCCGTGGACTACACGGCCAAGACCCAGTACATATTCAAGATCAACAAGGGAATATTCAGTGCCCACGACAACAAGATGGTCAACGAAAGCATCGCCGAGGACAAGAAGAGGATCCCGTACCCGCAGATGATCTATTTCGGTGACGGAGAGACCGATATCCCGTGCATGAAGATCGTCAAGATGTTCGGCGGCCACGCCGTCGCCGTCTGCGATGAGAGCAACCCGAAGAAGAAAGCCTTCACCAAGACCCTCCAGCACCAAGGCCGCGTCAACTTCACCGTCCCAGCCAACTACACAAAGGACAGCAAGACCTACAAGGTAGTCTGCGCCATCATCGACAAGATCAAGGCCGACTGCGAGCTCAAGCGGCTCGCCAAGAGCAGATAGTATCACACGTGTAAAGACAAACCTGAAAGTAAACTATATATGATAGATTTGACAAATATAATCGGTCGCCGCGAAGACATTCACCTTGAGGCAAAAAGCTCCAAAGGAGGATTCCCAGACTCATTTTGGGAAACTTATTCCGCATTCGCCAACAGCGACGGCGGTACCATTCTTCTCGGCATTGAAGAGAATGATGACCACACGTTATATGTCGGTGATGGATTGACTGACGCTCCGAAAATGAAGGATACTTTCTGGAATCTTGTGAACAACCGACAGAAAATCAGTCACAACATAGTGACCAACAGTATGGTGAACATCACACTGATAGAAGGAAAGGAGATTCTCGTCGTGGAAGTCCCACGCGCAGAGCGCACCGCAAGACCTGTTTACAAAGGTCTTGATCCTCGAAACGGTACATACCGTCGGTGGAATGCTGGTGACCATCTCTGCTCATTGGAAGAGGTAGGAGCGATGCTCAGGGACGCGACGCTTTCCTCACAAGACGCCAAAGTTCTGAAAGGAATGAATATGACCGTCTTCTGCAAGGATACCATTCAGGCTTACAGACAGAATTTCAAAACATCCAACTATGGCCACCTTTGGAACAGTTACGAGGACGAGATGTTCCTTCGCCGCATCGGAGCGATGGGAGTGGCGGACGATGGAGAATATTACCCTACAGCGGCCGGACTGCTGATGTTTGGGTATGAATATGAAATCGTCCGCGAGTTTCCCCAATATTTTCTGGACTATCAAGAAGACCGTGCCTTGATAGGCTCGGCTCGATGGAAGGACCGTGTTGTGTCATCGTCAGGAGAATGGAGCGGCAATCTGTATGATTTCATTCTCAAGATTCTTCCCAAACTCCAAGCGGATCTCAAAACCCCGTTCGTGCTCAATGGAAATCAAAGGATAGACGACACTCCTTTGCACAAACTCCTGCGCGAAGCCACTGTCAACGCATTGTCACATGCGGATTTCTACGGCAGGCAAGGTGTCGTCATCACAAAAGACAAGGCAGGCTTCACTTTCGCCAATCCAGGACGGCTGCGTATCTCCAAGCAAGAGGCAATGGAAGGAGGCATCTCGGATCCACGTAACAATACCATTCTGAAGATGTTCTCGCTTATCAGGTTTGGAGAAAGGGCTGGTAGCGGACTGAGCGGCATCCTGCACTTGTGGCAGAATGTATTTCATACAAATGCCACCATCCGTGAAAAAGATGGAGAGGTTGACAGAACCATTCTCACATTGCCTTTTGATGGTAATGAGCCGGATGTCGATGCTATGCTCAAGTTATATGATGGCGGTGCCACTCAAGCTTATACTGGCAAATCATTTTTATCGCCGACAAATATCGCCGACAAATTGTCGATAAACAAAAATATCGCCGACAAATTGTCGATAAATGACAAGACTATCGACAAACTCGCTGAAATCATCGAGTTTCTTGCCACCGTAGGGTCAGCAAAAACAGTGGATATCGCAACCACAATAGGCAAAAGCCCTTCCAGAGTCAAGGAATACCTTAAATATTTGGTTCAGATTGATTTGATAACTCCGCAAGGAGGAAACAAGAACAGGACTTACAGCCTCAAGAAATAGCATAATAATAATCCAACCAAGACTATTTAGTCTGATTCATAAGGCGTAAACTGATTCTGCCCAAAATATTGTCAGAACTCAAGCCGGAAGCCTTTGCTCTTCATCTCGTCGTATTTGTCTTTGTTGAAGGTGTACTTTACAGGGATCTTCGGACCGGAGCCAGTGGGACGCTGACCGGTGTTGTTGAGAATGCCGAGTTTGAGCATCTTGTTGGCGAAATTGCGTCTGTCGAAAGTCACCTCAAGGATGGACTCATAGAGATTCTGGAGCTGGGGCATTGTGAACACCTCCGGCAGAAGCTCGAAGCCAATCGGCTCGAAATGAATCTTTTCCTTAAGTTTTCTGAGAGCGACACGCAGGATTCTGTCGTGGTCGAACGCAAGGGGTGGAATCCGGTCCAAAGGAAACCAGCTTGCATCTTCTGCGTCATCACCGCCTTTCACATCCGATTTTCTGACAAGAGCGAAAAAGGCTATGGTGATGACCCGCTCGCGAGGATCACGGTCAACATCCGAGAAGCATCCGAACTCTTCCACATAGGCCGTATCAAGTCCGGTCTCCTCATTCAGTTCACGTCTGGCACCGGTCTCCGCATCCTCGTCCATCCTGATAAAACCTCCAGGAAAAGCCCAACTCCCCTTATACGGATCAAGTCCCCTTTGGATCAAAAGCACCGAAAGTCCATCCTTGACATCGTAACCGAATATCACACAGTCGGTAGTGACCGCCGGATGAGGATACTTGTAGCAATATTTCTTACTGTCAGACATAGTACAGCGTGTAAAATTTACGCAAATATAATGAATATTTTTGAAGACACAATTCTTTACGTAAAGTTAACGCAAAACAAAGTAATCTTATAACAGATGACAAAGAATAGTAAAAGAAAGGTAAGAAAAAGTAAAGCAAACAAAAGAAAGGAAGGCAAGGCAAAGTCTCCTTCTGAAATTTTGGTAACGTGCAAAATTCAGAAGGAGACTTTGCTTGCCCCACCCTAACCGTTATATCGAAAACGCTCTACTTCCTGTAATATTCCTTGAAGGCGGTCCAGGAGTAGAAGGAAGGAGCGGCCTGAGGGATCGGTAGAGAGGCTTCGTGACCGTTGTAGAGGACTTTGACCAGAATCTCGGGATTTCGTTTGCTGCGGTAGAAGATAAGCTGGAGATTTGAGGCCATCGGGATCAAATCGCTCCTCCACCAGTTTTTCACTTCCGAAGGATTGGTCAGCACAGCGCCGAAATTGTCTAGTTTCATATACGAAAGCATCGGAAGGATGGCTATGTCGTGCGAGAACCTCAGGCTCAGGTTGATGTCTCCGGAGGCGAGGTCACGGTCAGCGCACTCGATCATATCATTGAGGATGGCGGCGGTGCTGAGGCATCCTTTATTGTCAGTCATCGGGGATCGCCCCATACTGAGATAACCGTTGAAATTCCACACTTCCCAAATCGCAAAGAGTTCCTCAGGAGTGAATATGTCCTCAAACCTGTCGGCGGGAACATCATCAAGACACTGGAAATCCACAATGACACTTCTCAGATCCTGTTCAAACTTCCAAAGGCCATATTCTTTCTCAAGATAGTCCGTGTCATTGAAATACTTGGAACAGAATCCTTTGACATCAACCCTTGCCGCACGCAGACTGTCAGCCTGCGCTCTGGCCGCCGCCGGGATCTTGGTCTTGACCCTGTACGGATTCATCGATCCGGTCGGATGAATCCTCGGCATAATCGACTTGCTGCATTCAAGAGTGAAAGTCAGGTCTTTGTCCAAACCCTTGAGCTCATCCATAAACGAAGTCATACTGACAATCACACGCGGGGTGACAGTGCTCAGAACCTCAGCGTTGGTCTTGCCCTTGAACACCTCAGGGAAAGACTTGTACATCACATCGGCGATGCCACGGAGCTGATCCTGCCCCTTATGTGTCAGTTCACCGCCACGATGGGCCACAGACGGGTAGAAAGCCTCGTAACGAGCCATAAGGATCTCCCCAGCCTCGGTCAGTTTACCTGCGGAATGAGCATCCGTGAAAACCTTGTGAAGATTCTCATAAATCGGGTCGCTGATCGCATACCTTGCGCCGTGACGGCCGATATGGCTGATATAGACAGGTTTGTAACCTTTCGGAGCCGGTGTCAACTTCACATCGTCAAAACTATACATATAATATTCCCCGCCGGTTCTGTTCGGATCCGCCATCATCTCGGCGTGGGTGTCATACTTGCGCACGACATTCTTCACCCCATATTCAGCCTCTACCGCTGCCCTCTGCTCCGGAGTCGCCGGAATCTGGGCGAATGAATATGTCCCCGCGGCGAGCAAAGCGGCCACCGCAAGGACAATGTTATTCAGGATTATCTTTTTCATCAACGCAAAGATATTCATTTATTTTCCGTAAAGTAATTCCACGTCAGCCTTGATGGCGGCCGGAGCGAACTCAGGGACAAACTTCCAGAAGCCGATGACCTTAGGGTCACCGATAACAGCGGGATCGACACTGCCGTTCTTCTTTAAGTACTGGTAGAGGATCGTCCTGAATTCCGGGCCACGATAGACAATCCTGTCCTCTACGGAGTTTGTGTCTTCCAGACCGGCAGCCTTGAGTAGGCCGCCCGAGCCAACAGACCTGTAAGTGGTTATCGCTGCGGTATATTCCTTGTCCATCTCGAACTTGCTTCCATCGGCCATTCCGGTGATCGTCACTCGTGAACCGTATGGCTTCGTCACATCAACGGTGTAGTTGATTCCTGCGGCGGAGTCGAAATTGGCAGGGCTCTTGGCGAGTTTCCACGCCATCTTGCCTGTGGAGTAATCCTTAGACTGCTTGATTTTCAAGACGTGAGCATCATCAGAAGGTTCCGCCACAGTGTTGATCCACGCATCGTAGCTGGCTTCAAGATATTTCTGAATCTCGATGCCCGTAAGTCTCAGCACAACCAACTTGTTCTCATAAGGATAGACCTTGCGGATGTCCTGGTAGCGGACCTCTCCGGCAGGGATTTTTCCGTCAATCAGGAGGGTCGCCGACAAAGAGATGTCAACAGGATAGGCGCTGAGGGCAAGGGTGTGGAGGAAGTTCATATAGTCGCACTGCTTGTAGTAGAACTCTCTGGAAACCAGATCTTTCTTGATCTCGCCGACAGTGCCGGTCACGAAACCGTGAACCTTGTCATAGTCAGATTGGAAAGCCTCCTCCATCGCGGTGTCATATTCCTCGCTCTTGATTGAAGCCATCTTGGCATCCAAGGAGCGGCTTACGACCTTGCCGCCTTTCACGACAAGTTTGATGTCGGTGACACCGGCGTTCTGTCCGGTTCTGCCACAATCCAAAACCACGATGCTGTCAGCGCTCATCACCTTATTGGCGTGATCGTGGCCGGTGATGACAACATCCACTCCCCTAAGGTCTTGATAAAGATCAAGACCCTGTTTCTCAATGTTCTGCCCGTCGCCCTTTCCCATCGCTGTGTGAGCCACGACAATCACTACCTGAGGCTTTTCCTTGGAGCGAACCTTGTCCACTTCCTCTTGAACCAGAGGCATAAGCGACTCGAAACGAAGGCCTGCGACACTACTACCATCCATCAGCGAGGCGTTGGCGGCGTTGGTATAACCAAGAACCGCAACCTTGACTCCACCTTTCTTTATTATTGAATATGCCGGGAAATATGGCTTGCCGTTCCTGTCGGACAGGGCGTTGCCGGCCAGAAGCGGAATGCCTTCTTTTTTCATTTCCTTGGCGACACGGTCATAGACACGATGACCGGCCTCGAAATCGGAATGGCCCGCCACTACCGCGTCGTACTTCATATAGGAAGCCAGACGTGGATATAGATGAGCGGAAGTCGTGTCAACATAGTTGTAGTAGAACGGGGCTCCGCTTCCGAAGAAGTTGTCTCCGGCATCGACAAGAATGACATTGTCAGAGCCTTTCTCTGCGCGGATACCGTTCACGAATGCGCTTTGCGCCATCAGGGAGCCTCTGGCCTTGCCGCCGTCCTCGACAGGCTTGGCGAACCAGTAACCGTGGCCGTCACCGGTGGATACCACAGAAAGATTGTACTCTCCATCCTTCATGGTGGAGCAGGCCGAAAGGGCCAACGCGGCGGCCGCCGCTATGATTGGTTTTATCTTCATTTATCTTATGAATATGTTTGTGTGTTCTGGTCGCTTCGACAAGCTCAGCGACCGGAGAGGTTGGTGAGCCTGTCGAACCACAGCGACCGGAGATTCTATTTCTGGTTCTGAAGCGCCGCGTTGACACGGGCGAGAAGGTACTCGTAGTGAGCCTTGTCATCGGACGGAGCGGAGGATTTGCGGGAGGCGGCCAGAGCCTTGACCTTGTTCAGGAACACGATCCGGCAACCGTCACTCTCATCGATAGTCTGGACGCTCACGCTTTTCTGGTAAGGGCCTTTGCCCTCGCCAAGGCAGACATCATCGTAGCCACACCACATCGGCTCGGTGGCATATTCCTCATCAATCGAGTCCTCCGCCAATGTCTTGGAGAGCAGTGACTTGACATCCTTCGCCGAAGTCGTCAGAACCTCCCTTTGGAGAGTCTTTTCCTCGGATGTCAGCTTACGGCCGGCGATCGAGGAGGCGAACAGCTCGTTGTAAAGGTCGTCGTAATATTCCTTGACAGTATAAGGCTTGCCGTTACCCGGAACGACGGAAGCCAGAATGACATTGGTCGGAACAGTCGAGGCCAGAGCTTTCGCCACCTGAGCGCAGATCTTGTTGGACTGAGGGCTCGCCAAAGGAAGGTTCGAGGTAACATCAGCATCGTTGATCCACGATGACGCACGGAGCTCACCGATCACCCATTTCAAGGAAGCCTTCTGAACCTTTTTGGAGACAGGAGTGGAAGGCCTGACAGCCGAACCGTCCTTGACATTGTTCAGATATATTCCTCCTACCTGGGCCATCACGTTGTTGATGTAGCGGTAGTATTGGTTAGTAAGTTGGAGGTAGAGATCATTTCTGTGCGTGAAGTCGCTGTCATCCGCGCCTACCCACTCGTTCATCTTAGGAAGGATGTACTTGAGGTTCTTGATGCCGTAGTCGCTGGACTTGATAGGATCGTCACCAAGGTCCTCCGTTCTGGCACTCGGATCATAGCTGCCATAGCTGGCGTTCCCGGAAACCTGCTGCGCCCCGTAACGATAAAGCGGATCGCCAGCCTTCTCGTCTATTATCTTCTCAGCGATGGAAGATTCCTCCCAAATGTCCTTGGCTCCGATTACCGGAGTGTAGAGCCACCTGATCGCATATTCATCATAAACACCGAGGGACGGCGGCACGAGCTTCACGCCCTTGTCCTGAGGCTGCGCCACATAGTTGAAGCGGGCATAGTCCATAATCGATGGTGTCGTGCCGTACTTCGCCGTGAAAGCGGCGTTCCTCAAAGAGTCGGTCGGATAGGCCGAAGAGGCTCCCATATTGTGCATAAGTCCCAGAGTGTGACCTATTTCGTGAGAGATTACATAGACCATAGACTCATCAATGATGTCCTGCGGCATCTTCACCGTGCGGACTTTCTCGTCCACCTGCGAGGTCTGCACAAAACGCCAGTTGTTGATAAGTTTGATGACATCGTTGTAAACCAGCACGGAGGCGTTCAGGATCTCACCTGTCACCGGATCAACCCAGGATGGTCCCATAGCGTTCATCGTGGCATCCGGGACATATCTGATGCAGGAATATTTCAAGTTGTCAGGATCGAACTGAGGATCCTCCTCCGCTGTCGGAAAGTCGCGCACCTGCATAACATCCTTAAGGCCGATCGCCTCGAAAGCTTTGTTCCAAGCAAGGACACCCTTCTTGATCGGAGCCTTCCAGGCCTCCGGGAACGAGTTGTCCACATACCAGACAATAGGATTCTTCACGGTGACTTTCTGGCCTTTCTGCCAAGCGGTTGTGTCTGAGAGTTCAAGTCTCCAGCGGGAAGCCAGGACATAGCCCTTGAATCCGTCCTCCGCCGAAGTCAGGTTGTACTTGACACTTCCCTCGCCCGGACCTACAGGAAACACACCGATCCTTGAATCCTGCACACGGGCCGGCATCGGTTTCTCCGGAAGAAGCATAAAAGATACAGTGTAGGCCATCGAGCCCGAGCCGACCTTGCCTTTGAGCATCAGGAATGTCTTTGTGAAATCCACATTGGAATGAACTTTCACTGAAGCGTTGTCACTGAACACCTTGAGATCACTGAACCACGTCGATTTCTCATCGGCCGCCTTTGTGAGGGAAAAGTCCTTTCCCTTAGGTGCGACCGAATTGATGAGCGGCGTCACCTCAAAGATCACCTCGGAGCTATCCTTCGTGGTGGCCTGCACGGCGATCCTTCTCAAAACCTTAGGAATATAACTGCGCTCAAGCGCGGCCTGCATCTGTGGGTCGGAACTCGTGGCGTTCGTTCCCGGAACCGTCAGCACCACAAGGCTGTCCTTCAGATCAATCTGGAAATATGTCGGTTTCACATATTTATGCCCGACGTTCAGATAGGCCGGGTTGCTGGTCGCCGTAATAGTGCTGCCCACAAGCATCCTGCGTCCCATCATATTCTTAGGAAAGCCCATATAGATCTTGTCCTTGGACGTGCGGTAGAGGTTGAAAGTCCTTCCGCAAGCAGAGTCGGCAACCTCCTTCATCAGCTTCTCATAAGGGGTCTGCTTCTTTTTCGGTGCCGGTTTCGGCGCGGCGACAGCCTCTGTCTGGGCCTTTTTCTTCTTCTTTTTCTTAAACACGGACGCTGCCGCGTCTGTGGACGGAACCAACAGCGCGGCGGCGATCAAAGCGAGGATAATACTCCTTTTTGTCATAGTTGTATTCTAAAATATTATTGATTATCAGTTTAGTTAACACGGTACTTATACATAACCGAGACAGGATCCCAGAATATGCCCTCGTAGGATTTCACGAGTGAGTCGTCCGAGAATCTGTAAACGTACAGGCTGCCCTTCTTCTCTCCCGATCTGGACGGGTTGTAGGTCGCGATGTAAAGCAGATCCTCTCCGTTGTCCCCTTTGTCTTTGCCAAGGAAATTGGTGGCAATGTCCCTGATCTGTTCTCCAGCCGGAAGGGTGATCGCCGGCTTCGAGACAGGAGCACTGATCAGAGACCAACGGTAAACGGCATTGTCATAAACGTAGTACACATCAGCGGAATGCTTGGTACCCACAAACTTACAGTCACTGTCCATCTTCAGATCATCGGTCGTGAACGTGATGTCCTTGCCCCAAGTCTTGATGGCCCCGGAGCCGCCGATGCCATCGGTGTTCTTGATGACATATTCATTAGGATTGGTCTTGCTTCTGAACAGGACATAGAGGGAGTTGGTCTTCGCGGTCCGCAGGGTGGCCATATTCACAACCTCATAGCCACTCAGCGTATAGTAGATGGTGCCAGAGGAGGCGGTCCTTCTGACGGCGAGGCTGTCGGAATTGCGGAAATAAGGCGAACGGATGGTCGCATCGTTCGAGGTCTTGCGTGAGACTCCTCCGAATATGCCAGTCATCGGTTTGATGTCAACCATATCGGTGTAGTCGCCCATCATCATGTCGTAGCGGTAGATGTGTGAGTTTTCGCCGAGGATGAAGGCCGCGAATCCGGACGCAGAGGCCAGCTCTCCGCCGAAATCCTTGAACCGAGAACCTGCCGAAAGCATACTTGACTTCTTGAACAGCTGGAAGGTCTTGGCCTCCATATGCCACATCGTGCCGTTCTCATCGTTGGTGGCGATAAGAAGACCGGAATAATCCACCTTCTTTACCGTGGCGTTGGACATAAACAGCTGGGCACCATTCCGTAGGGTCTGTCCGGGATTTATAGACGAGAACACGTCCGGATAGACTTCCTGCTTCCCGGCAGCCGATTCCTCGGAGGTGAGCGTTTTGATGAACGTGAGGTGTCCGTCACCGGACTCACCGTTGCTCAGGATGGTGACCCCCTCGTCATAGCCAGAGTTCACGTTCAGGGTAAAGTACTTGTACTGGATGCTTTCCCCGTTGTCGGCACGAAGCCTCAGGATGAAAGTTCCCAGTTTGGTGAAAGTATAGTCGATTGTCGGGGTGGTCGAAACCTTTTCGATCGTCCCGGTCTTGAAGATGTGGTCGGCGACCGTCTTGCCGTCAGCCGGCTGGCCGTAGGACCATTCGTATGATACTTCACGGTCACTCTTCACAGTGAGTCCCTCGTATTTCAGTTCCACTCCAAGGTCGGCATTGATCGTGTCGGAAGCCGCCTTGAACTCGATCGGCGCAAGGTCTATGGTGTCTCCCTCGTCGATCTTCCAGCAGGAGGACACGGCCACAGAGAGCAGTGCCGCCGCTGACAAAAATTGGAATATTCTTTTCATTTCTTTATTCTCCGATTAATTGAGGAAACCATATCTGCCGCTGCGCGGGTCACCCCAGCCGACGCGGTTGTTGATGTTGACCTTGTCGCTGCCCATCACCTCGAAATGAGGATCGTCCGGATGTTCGGCATAGTACTTCTCGTAGTATTCGTACAGAGGGCAGAACACTGAACCGGCCCAGGCCGACATATAGGTCTGACGCCAGAATTTCAGCATATTGTTGTTGTCTGCGCTCGGTTCCGCGTCAAGGTTCTCGCCGTAATGCGCGACACAATATTCGTAGAAGACAGGGTTGGTCTCGGCGGTCTTGTGGAAGAGGTCGAGGAGCATCCTGAACTTGTCCGGATAGAAGTTGCCGAGGTCATAGTCCCAGCCTGGTTCGACTTTGGCGTTCGGTCTCCACCAGGACGGACAGGCGGGATCACCGTCATTGACATAGACCTGAAAGTCAGGTGTCATTATACTTTGGGAACTTGTGCTGTCGGCAGGAAGCGGCTCGAAATTCTCGAAAGGCACAAGTCTGAGATGAACACGAACGTAGGCTCCATCCTTCATCTCCGGCTGACGTTTCAGCTTCACTGAGACTTTAGTGGAAGTCGCACCGGCAGGAAGCACGCAGTTTCCCACCTCAAAATCAACGCCTTCCCGGGCCGAGATCACCGGATAGGTGATGCCGCCGAACACTATCGTGTCGCCCTCCTCGCTCGGGATGCTCTCCAGTTTGAAAGGTCGGTCCTGATCGGACACCGTCCCCATAATATATACAGGAGCCTCAACGTCAATCTCATCGTCCGCCAGAAGGGCGAATGACTTGATCAGAACCTGCTGCCTGTCCTGAAAATAGATGTGGTCATTCTGGTCGGTGTCGTACATTATCCACGTCCCGTTGCAGGAAGTGAGGAAAAGCAGAGCCGCGATGACCGGATATATTATCTTTTTCATATTCATTTAATTATTAATATTTTTCCTTGCGTCAAGCTCATCATCAGGGACAGTAAGAGTGTAGGTGGACGCAAGGTCGCCGTGAAGGGTCTTGCCGGACACCGTCGTGATGTCCTTCTTCTCCTTCTTCATATCCATCCAAGTGAGTCCCTCGCAGTAAAATTCCCTGTGGCGCTCCTCGAAAAGCAGGTCACGTGTCAATGCCGTGCCGGCCTCCTCGAAGGTCTCGCGGCCTCTGGATTTCAGCACCTCGTCGAAATACTTCACCGCCTTCGCCGGGTCTTTGTCAATATTGGCCTCGGCGACAATGTAGTACATCTCAGGGAGTCTGAGAACATCATAGCCAAGAATCGACTTTCCGCTGTAGGTGTTGTCCTCGGAGATGAAGCAGTTGTTCACAAGCTTGCGGCACAATGAATATGACACATCGAACCACGCTGACAGCCTGTAGTCGGTGGACGCGCCGCTGTCCTTTTCGTAAATGGAAGAGTAACCGGACGTCAGCACAAGTGATGAGGAGGCTCCGGAACCATTGATGTTCAGTTTCTTCATCATCGTGCTCTCGTTATTGATGTAAAGACCGAAGATCGTCTCGTTCAGGTCAAGGGTTCCGTTGTCCGGCTGCACGAACGCGCTGGCCGGGCGGAAAGAGAACTTGCCGCTGGAGATCACTTTCTCGGCATAAGTCTCGGCGTTGTCCATATCGTTCATACTCCAATAAACCCTCGCGATCAAGGCCTGCACTGCGTAAAGGTTGATGTGTGCGATCCTCGCGTCCGTGAAAACCAAAGCGGTATTGCTCCTCTCGGCAGGAACGAGAGTCTCATCCTCAGCGAGATATTCCTCCGCCCTCTTCAGGTCATCAAGAATATTCCGGCACACCTCATCGTAGGAAAGGAGCGGCGAGATGTCGAATGAATATTTCGTCACGTAAGGGATCGTGGTCTTCTTCTCGCTGTCGGAAGCCCAGTACGGAGGGCCGAACAGCTTGAGAACCTCGTAGTGGACGAAAGCCCTCAACGCCAACGCCTCGCCAAGATAGAGACGGGAATGCTTGTAGGTGTCGATGTCATCCTCTGCGTGTTCCACAATATTGTTGATGTGGTTTATGACGGCATACGCGTCCTTCCAGATCTCCTTCTTGGTGGAGGTAGAGCCGCTGGAAGTCATCTCGCCCTCGGCCAACTCGGCGTACTTGTAGTCCGAAGTGGTGAAGTTCTGGCTCATAACCTCCGGAAGGAGAATCAGATGCTGCCCGTAAAGGTTGGTGCCGGTCAGCTCGCTATAGACTCCGTAGAGCGCGTCCTCATATTCCTCGGCCGTCTCGAACATATTGATTTTCTCGCCTTTAGGGTGCACGTCAAGGAATTTGTCACACCCGGTCGCAAGAACGGCAGCGATTATTGTCGTGAATATTATCTTTCTTTTCATTGTCATTCCTCCTTTTTAGAATGTAGGGCGGAAAATCAGGTTGATTCCGCGGCAGTATGGGTAGCTTGTTCCCCTCTCGAACTTGACGGTCGAGATGTGGGCGATGTCGGAAAGCCCGAAGCCGACGGCCAGCTTGCGGAGGCCGAGCCTCGTGATCGCCTTGGGAGCGAAGTCGTACATAACCTGAATGCTGGAGATGTACAGCTCGTTACGCTTCTCGACGAACCGTTCTGAGTACATCGAAGTACTTGTGGACGTGCCGATTCCGAGGAAACGGGTGTGGTCCCCAGGCTGCTTCCACCTGTCCGTGAACACACGGCGGTCAACATTATATTCAGCGTCGATGTTCTCAACCTTGTTCTGGAGCGTGGAATTGTAGTAGTCAGCTCCGAAGGTGTAGGAAGTCGCGATGCTGACGGAGAAGCCCTTGTACCTGACGGTGTTCATCCACGAACCTTGCAGGATCGGGTTGGTGTTGCCGACAGCGACCCTCTCGTTCTTGTCGTAGTGGTAGGTGTATTCACCGTTCTTCTTTATGAATATCTCCTTTCCGGTCGCAGGGTCGATTCCGGCGGAGCGCATCGCGAATATGTCGTACTGCGAGCCGCCCTCCTGAAGGAGGATGTTCGGCTTGGAACTGTCGTAAGGGTTGGTGATGTCGTCCTTGATGTCATTGGAGATCTTCTGGATCTTGTCCATCACGTGACCGCCGGTGAGGGTCATACTCCAGAACAAATCCTTGGTTCTGATGATCTGGCCGGAAACCGAGAGGTCAAGACCCTTGTTGTTCATCTGGCCGAAGTTCACGTTCATCGAACTTGTGCCGACAGAAGGCGGAAGGGTCACAGGCATCAACATATCGTAGGTCGTGTTCGAGTAGAAGTCGAAGGACAGGTTGAACCTGTTGTCCAGGAAGGCGGCCGTGATTCCGAAGTTGTTGTTGAAGGTCCTCTGCCATTTGAGGTCAGGGTTGCCCATCTGCTTAGGCAGAGCACCGATTCCGGAGACATACTGGTACTTGGAATCGTACTGATAGACGGTACGGGCCTGATAGTAGTCGAAGGAGACGCTGCCGGTGTAACCCATAGAGTATCTGAACGTCAAAGTGTTGACCCAAGGCAGATTATCCTTGATGAACTTTTCGTTGTGCAGGTGCCAGCCAGCTCCGAACGCCCAGAACGGGGCGAAACTGTTGCGTGAGCCGAACTTGGAAGAACCCGAGGCCCTGTAGGAGCCGTCCACGAAGTACCTGTTCCAGAGGCTGAAGTTAGCGTTCGCGAACACTCCGACACCGGTGGAGACCTTGTCTGAGCCTGACGGATGTCCGGTCGGATAACTCAGAGCGAACGACAGGTCCGAGAGTTCGTCCTTGATGAAGCCTGTCGCAAGGAACGAGGCGTTCTGCTTCCTGCTGTACTGAATATTGCTACCAGCGCTGATGCGGAACATAGAGCCCTTGGTGTCCAATGACTTACCGTAGTTAATGACGATCTTGCCGTCGGTCGAGAGGCCGGTGCCGGTCGAGAGGCTGTAGCGTCCCTTGTCCGCCAGCTTGCTGTTCTCGTACTTCGCCATATCCGGAGACTCGTAGGTGTCAGCCTTGCTCCAGGACAGTCCCAGGTTCGCCTGACCGGTCACATAGAGTTCCTTGGTGATGTTCCATCTTCCGGACAAAGAGTTCGTCCAGGACTGGGTCTGCGACTTGCTGAAACTTGAGAGCGTTGCCTCGTAAAGAGGGTTGGAGATCTTCGTTCCAGACGTACTGAACGGATTGAAGGTGTAGTACTTGTAATATTCCCCATCCTCATCCTTCATAGGGAGGTACGGGTTCATCCTTGAATATTGCGCATAGCTTCCGTAAGGGGAATCCAGACTGCGGTTCAGCGAGAAACTGTTCTTGTAGGACAAGGTCAGCTTGTTGCGCAGATGGTAGTTCAAGCTGAAAGTCACGCCGAGATTCCTTCTGTTGTCGCCCTTCATTACTCCGTAGGTGTCCCCGAAATTGGCGTTCGCGCGGTATTCCAGTTTCTCACCCCTTGAGCTCAAGGCGAGGGAATGGGTGTGGCTGAACGGCACACGAAGCGGAGCGTGGAGCCAGTCCGGATTCACGCCCTTGCGCACGAGCTGGAGCTTGTAGTCGTAGGCCTCGTCCATCGAGCCGTCGGCATTGTCATACTTGCCGGCAAGTCTCTCGACCTCAAGCTTCTCCGCAGGACTGCAAAGATTGAACGAACTGAGATCCGGCACGCTGAAACGCGGCACGAAATTGTAGCTCATCCTGAGTTTTCCTTCCTCCGAGTGCTTCCTTTCCACCACGATGACTCCGTTGGCGCCTTTCTCACCGTAGAGAATGGTCGCCGAGGCATCCTTGAGCACATCTATTCGCTCAATGTCGAACATATCCAGATCGTAGAGTTCCTGAATCGAAATCTCGACTCCGTCCAGAACGATGAGAGGGTTGTTGACTCCCTCCTCGCTCTCGTTGGTGATGAGCGTATTGGCTCCACGGATGAGGATCGAAGGCACGGCGTTCGGGTTGGACCCCGCCACATTGTTCTCCACCAGCACCATACCAGGGGTCAACGACGCGAGGCTCTGCATCAGGTTGGTCGATGACACGGCGACCAGCTGGTCTCCGCTGATCGTGGTGGCCGAACCTGTGAAGGTCTCCTTTGTCTGCGTGTAGAAGCCGTTGACCACGACAGCGTCGAGGCTGGAGGTCTTGAGCTGCACATTCAGCCTTGTCGAGGTGCTGACATTGTACTCCTTAGACTCTGTTCCGATGAATGAATATATCAGGACATCCTGTTTGCCAGGGCTACGCTGAAATGTCAAAGAATAGTTTCCGTCCACATCGGCGGAAGTTCCGATGGATGTTCCCTTCACGAGCACGTTGGCTCCGGGAAGCGGCTCGTCGTGGTCGTCCGTGATTCGTCCCTTGATCGTGATTCTTGGGTTAGTCGGAGCCCCGGAGACACCCTTGCCCTGATTGTTCTGGGCGAAGGCAGCGTCCGCAAAACCGGTGACCGACAGAAGAGCGCACAAGGAAAGAATCAGAACCTTAGACCGAAAACCGAGCGATTTCGATAGCTTTTCTGATCCCATAAGCATTGAATGATTGAATAAATATTTGTTAAACTTCGTTTGGTTACAAAGATATGCAAATATTTATTCAGATGCAATCGTTATCGCATACCAAAAAGTTGGTATCCATCGAAGAAATTGACCAGAAAGTATAGTTTGATTTTGGTATATAATGTCACTTCGACAGGCTCAGTGACCGTGTTGTTTGGTCGCTGAGCCTGTCGAAGCGCGATAAATTACCATATCTGCCGAAGCATAGGCGGTCGCTGAACCTGCCGAAGCGACTTACCAATCTGCTCCTACTTCCCGTAACGGGAAAGAATCGGACCGTAAGCGTCGATGCGGCGGTCACGTAGGAACGGCCACCCCCTGCGGACATATTCAGTGCGGTCGAGGTCGATGTCAACGACCTTCACACCTTCCTCTTTGGTGTCGAACTGCGCGAGAATCTCCCCCTGCGGCCCAGTAGCGAATGAATATCCCCAAAAATCCAGTCCGATAGTGTTTCCGGAAGGATCATCCTCGTGTCCGACACGGTTAACCGTGATGACCGGCAGACCGTTGGCGACGGAATGTCCTCTCTGGACAAGCTGCCAAGCCTGCCTCTGGGTCTGCTGTTCTTCCTTGGAATCCGTGCCTACTCCGCCGATGGCTGTAGGATAAATCAACAGCTGGGCACCGTTCAGAGCCATAAGCCTTGCCGCCTCAGGGTACCACTGATCCCAGCATACCAGCACGCCAAGCGTGCCAACCGAAGTCTGTATCGGCTTGAAGCCCAGATCGCCTGGCGTGAAATAAAACTTCTCGTAGAAGCAAGGATCGTCAGGAATATGCATCTTGCGGTACTTGCCGGCGATGCTGCCGTCCTTCTCGATCACGACAGCCGTGTTGTGGTACAGTCCAGGAGCCCTTCTCTCGAAAAGCGAGAGTACCAGTACTATTCCGAGCCTTTTGGCAAGGTCTCCGAAATATTCAGTGGAAGGTCCCGGAATCGTCTCCGCAAGGTCGCATAGCGAAGCGTCCTCGGTCTGGCAGAAGTACACGGAATTGTGAAGTTCCTGCAACACAACCAGTTTCGCACCCTTGGCGGCACACTCGCAGATGTTCTCGGTAAGTTTGGCGATGTTCGCCTTTATGTCTGTCGTACAGCTCTGCTGCACCATTCCCACTTTCAAGATATTCATAATGACATTCATAATTATGCTCCTTAGGCGACAGCCAAGGATTTCCGTCACAAATTTAGCAAAAAATAACGTGCCTACCGTGTTTTTTCCTGATACTCCGTCGGAGTCATTCCAACAACCTTCTTGAAATGGTGGTAGAAATTCTGGGATGTCCCGAAACCGAGTTTGGTGGCAAGCACATTCATCGACACACCCGGAGTAGTCTCTATCAGGCGCTTCGCCTCCTCGATCCTCAGATTCGCCCTCCAGACACGGAAGTCGGTCAGCATAATGTTCTGGAAATACCAGCGGAAAAACCGGAGATCCGTACCGCTCTGGGCTATGAGCCAGTTGCGGTCGTGCTCGGAATCAAGGTAGTCCTTCGCCGCAACATATTCATCAAGAACCTTGGCAAGCCTTTCCTTCAACTCATTGTTATCCGGATCCACCTCCTCCGGCTCTTCGGTGGATAACGATGGCAGAAGCGACGCATCCACTTCCTCAGCCGACGGGACTGACACCGCCGGAAGATAGTAGTTCAGTTTGGTGACATAGTTGATGAAACGGCTGGCGAACCAGACATAGAACGCTATGTAGAGGCACATAAAGACATTGTAAGCCTGCGCCGGAAGCAACAGCGACAACATCGCCGAGACTCCGACAGTCAAGGCTGCATAGAAACTGTTACGTGCCCAGATCAGATGCTGCCTGCGATCATCGTCATAGTAGTCGGTAACCTGCCCGATGTAACGATCATAGCACCGTCTGAACATCAAAGTGTAATAGGCCAGCTGGATAATGACCGCAGCCACAGCCAGACACGTGATGTACGGCGAGCCGCCGAAGGAATCAGCCACGAGGTAGCCCACGGAGCATAAGGACACAACAGCGATATTAGCCAGCAGCCTCTTTCCTGTGATGAAGCGCGGCTGGATCATCGTGATGAGCGTGAAAGTGAAAAGCAGGGACTGAATGGAAGCCGAGACAATCGTGGCCGCCGTCTTGTCCCCCGCGTCATTCGCTCCCGACATATTCAGCCAATCCGGAACGGACAGCATAAAATAGCTCACTGCCAGAATCAGCCTCGCAATCCGGATTTTCAGGCTGTCCTCATTTGATTCAATGCGCACAAGGCACAGCACTATCCCAAGTGTCGTGACAGCCACCCCGGAAACGAATGACAGGAATATGTACGGTTCTTCCAGCAGCAAGTAACGGTGTTCTGTGTTAAATTTTGTAAATATAGCAAAAACATTCCGATGTCCGGCAAACTAATTCAAGCGACGACGGCTCCGGAAAGCATCGTTGCCTTCCGGAGCCGTCATCAAGAATCCCACCGTTAAAGTTTGACCGTGACAGCGGCACCGTTATAAACAGTCGCCACTCCCTTGGAAGCCTTAGGATAGGCGAAAGCGTTCTCCGGAGTGACAAGCACGATGTTGAAGCGCCTCTCGGTCAACATTCCCGGGAACTCGCCTTTACGATCACCGATAGTGATGGTCCGCGCCGAGTCATCATAGCTGAATGTTATCGTTGAATACGCCCCCTTCTCATAGTTGTAGTTCACATTCTCGTCCTCATAAAGAGTGAAGGTTCCGTCCTTCCCGGCATAGACATAAAGATCAATCAGATCGGCAGGTTTCTCGTCAGACCATTGGATCTCAGGGCCGAACGGAATGATGGAACCCGCACGGACATACAAAGGAATATATTCATAAGGAGCCTCGACAGTCAAGGTCTGTCCTCCGGTGATGAACTTTCCTATATAGAAGTCATACCATCCCTCGCAGCGAGGGAAATAGACGCTTCGGGAGCGGGCTTTATATTCAGAGACAGGGCAAGGCATCAAAGCCGGGCCGAACATCCACTGGTCGCTGATGTCCGCGACATTACGGTCGGACGCGAAATCCATCGGCAGCCCTCGGAGCATCGTGTAGTCATCGAAATGCACCGCTCCGGTCAATGAATAAAGGTACGGCATCAAGCGGTAGCGCAGCCTCATATAATAAAGGATGCTTGAATATGTCGGTGTCCCCTCCGGGGCTATGTTCCAGATCTCCCGCCTCGGCCATTGTCCGTGAGTGCGGAACAGCGGCACGAATGTACCGAACTGATGCCAGCGGGTCTGAAGCTCACGCCATTCGTCAAGATCCGGAGTGACCTTTCCGGTGTTGTCGAATGTCGATACAGCGGCCATAAACTTGTCCATCACACTGAAACCGCCGATGTCCATTCCCCAGAACGGCACACCGCTCATCGAGAAGTTCAGTCCAGCCGCCATCTGGGTGCGCATATCATTCCAGCAGGTTCCGATGTCACCACTCCAAGTGGATGTCGAATATCTTTGCAGACCCGCAAAACCGCTTCTCGTCAGGAGGAACACCCTCTTATCCGGGTCTATTCCACGCTGGCCGTTGTAGATAGCGTCAGCGTTGACCAAGGCGTAGGCGTTGAGATATTCAGTGGAAGGCCCGAGAGCCGTAGGTGTCGTAAGATCCTTATGGTAGTCCATCGGCAGACAGTCGCGAAGGTTCGGCTCGCTGGCATCCATCCACCAGGAATCGATCTTGCGGCCGTATTTCGAGTAAAGGCTTTCGTCCATCTGTCTCCAGAACATCTGTCTGCCGCCCTCGGAATAGGCATCGTAGAACGACTCCATATAACCAAGCCAATCCCTGAGACTGTCCTTCTCAGCAAGCGGATAGACATAGCCGGCCTTCTTAAGTTCTTGATAATGATCAGTATTGACATAGAACTTCGGCCAGACACTGATCATAAAGCGTCCGTGCATAGCGTGAATGTCGTCCAGCATCTTCTCCGGATCCGGATAACGTTCCGGATCGAACTCGTGGCTGCCCCACTGGTCATCTTTCCAGTACTGCCAGTCCTGGACGATGTTGTCCACAGGAATATTCCTGCGCCTGAGCTCAGCCATTGTGCCGACAAGATCCTCCTGGGTGCTGTACCGCTCCCTGCTCTGCCAGAAGCCCAACGCCCACTTCGGCATCACCTGAGCCTTGCCGGTAAGGGTTCTGTAGCCGGAGATAACTTCATCCATATCGCTTCCGGCAATATAATAGTAGTCCAGTTCCGGACTCATCTCCGACCAGAACGAGAAACGGCTTTGCTCGGCCTCCGTCCTTGGCTCAGCCACTCTGAGCCCTATGTAGGAAACATCGCCGTCCGGTCTCCAGTTGACACGGATTGGGGTTCTCTCGCCATTTTTCAGACTGACCGTAAACTTGTAGGAATTCGGGTTCCAGGCCGGCCTCCAACGTTCGGAGACGACCTCCTTGCCACCTATGGACACACTCTGGAAGCCAGCGTAATAAAGGATGAAATGATATTCAGCGTCCTGAGGTGCCTCAATGAAGCCCTCGTAGGTCACGTCCGCACCTTTGAGCGGCATCTTCGGGAGGTTGGCGATGGCCCACTCATTCTCATAGTACAGAGAATCCTCCTGCCTTACGAGAGGATCACCGGCAGCCGGAGTGTACGTTCCTGTCAGGCCTCCTTCACTGCCATCCTTGCCATAGAGTCTGAAAGCCTTATTCAACTGTAAGTAAGGCTTCGGGTTACCCCAGCGGCTCAACGAATAGTTGTCCACAAGCACACCGTAGCCCCTGTTGCTGACCACGAACGGGATGGAGACCTTGGTGTTGTACTGGAACAGTTCTTCGTTGCCGCCCTTGTGGTTGAACTCCAGTGACTGATGCTGTCCAAGACCGTAAAAAGCCTCGTCATCCGGGGAATCGAAAGTGAAAGCCGTGGAATACTCATTACGTTTCTCTACCGTTATTGGCGTGAAAGCCATAGTGTTGCCATCAAGGACCTTGTTTCCGTCCCTGTCGGAAAAACTTACGGCTCCATCCTTCAATCTCACAGAGGCCGTCACAGAGGATGTCACGACAGACACCGTGCTGTCAGTCGAGCTTACAGTGAATTCCGACCGGACCTCTTGAGGGACGATAACAAGGCTTTTCCTGTCAGCGAACCTTGCCTCAGGGGTAGCGGTGACCCTGATGAGATTGTCACCCTTCACCTGAAGCCTCACAAGCGCCGGACCGTCAGCGCTTCTATCTGAAACTTTGACCGTCACGCCATCCGCATCCTGTTTCCAACCTGTACCGTAGCATCCCGTCATCGCGATGAGGGCAAGAGCACACAAAATGATATTCCTGATTTTCATTATCACAAAATACTGGTTATTCATTAATATTTAAGCCTTAAATTAGCAGAGTCATAGTTCCGCACCAAGGTCAACAAAGCAAACTTACACAAAAAAATCCACAGAAAAAACACATAATGAATATGTCGGCGAAAATATTTTGTATTTCGAAGATGTTTTGATTGTTCGTTTGAAGATTTTTCACCTCAAAGAACATTTCAAACAAATCAAAACATCTTCTTAGCTGGTTTCAAGGTGAGGTTCTGTTGGTAACGGATGTACAACGGCAACGGAAAAATGCTATCTTTGCAGCCTTATTTTGAAATCAGGAATATGGTCAAAGCAAAGGAAAGCAAGGCTAAAGGTTTCTTTTTCGGAATATTAGCCGCTGTAAGTTATGGAGTCAACCCTTTGGGGGCAAAGTACCTCTATGAAGAAGGGCTGAACGTGGAGTCCGTGCTGTTTTACAGGTATGGACTGGCGGCATTGATCATCGGAGTGATTATGACGGTGAAGATCATCGCCAGCAAGAAGAAAGCGTCGGCGGTGCCGGCGACCAAGGATGCTCCAGTCGCTTCGACGGGCACCGCGACCGAGGCTTTACCGGTCACCGAGCAAGCCGAAGTGACCGGATACGAGACTTTCAGGATCAACAAAGGCGAACTCTCGACCCTTACAGCCCTCGGACTGACGTTCGTGCTCTCATCGTTGACATTGTACTGTAGTTTTCTGTATATGGACAGCGGAGTAGCCTGCTCACTGCTTTTCGTCTATCCCGTGATGACAGCCGTCCTGATGGCTATGCTTTACGGTGAGAAGATCACCAAGGCCACTGCCGCGGCCATAGCACTTTCTCTGGTAGGAGTTCTCTTATTATATAAAGGTGACGGGGAAACCGTCCTCAGCACCGTCGGAGTGCTTCTGGTGATGGTCTCAGCATTGAGCTACGCACTCTACATCATTGTGGCCAACCGAGCGTCCGCACCGGAATCTGAGCTGGCTTCCAGCCACAACAGGCTGGCCAGATTCATCCCGATGCCGCATAGGGTCTCGATCCACAGGCTCGATATGTCAGCTATGAAACTGAGCTTCTACGTACTGATCGTCTGCGCCGTGTCTATGATCCTGTTCTCGTTCACTTCCCCGGAAAGACATCTTATGCCGCTTGTGACGGTGAGGGAATGGGGATATTCATTGATGCTCGCCATCGTTCCGACAGTGTTCTCGCTCGTTTCGATGGGAATCGCCGTGCGCATCATCGGCTCCACCCCGACAGCAATTATGGGCGCGCTTGAGCCACTGACAGCCGTTGTGATCGGCCTCACAGTCTTCAAGGAAGCGCTCACTGTCAATCTGGCCGTTGGTATCCTGCTGATTCTTACGGCCGTCACCATCATCATTATCGGCAAAGGCAAAAAATAAAGAATATGCTCACTCTTTACTCATTGACTTCAGGGCTACACAGCGAGACAGCCACAAAGCCCTCCGACGAAAGGTTCATTCAGGAAATCGAGGCTCTGCTTGGCGAGACATTCGACTATAAATATGACTTCTCTGAATATGCCGGCACACGGGACAACATCATCTACGTGCGAACCGGCGGCACGGAGGGAATATTCAAAAGCATCTTTTGCAAAGAAGGAGCTCTGAATATCCCGGACGGCAGACCGGTCAGGCTTCTGACAAGCGGGAAGAGCAACTCGCTCGCCGCCTCAATGGAGATCCTCTCGTTCCTAAACAGGGCAGGATGGCCGGGTGAGATCATTCACGGAAGCACCAAGGAGATCGTGAAGAGACTCCGTGGCGGATTCAACCAAGGCGGCAAATGCCACATCAAAGAATACAATATGGGACGCATCCTTGAAGGTGTGAAGGTAGGTGTGGTCGGAAGGCCTTCCGATTGGCTGATTTCCAGCGATGTGGATTACGCTGTGGCCAAGGAAAGGCTCGGAGTCGAAATCATCGACATTGACATCAATGAGTTGATAGCCTGGGGTTCGGTTCCAGACCATAAATGGTTGGATGGTCTGAACCTCAACCCTTTGAACGAGCCGAAGTTCGGCAGACATATCACCGAAAAAGACTTCGGCAAGTCGCTGGACATCTACTGCGCATTAAAGACAATCGTGGAGAAATACGGTCTCAAAGGAGTCACGTTACGATGCTTTGACCTGCTGACAGCCCTTGGCAACACCGGCTGTATGGCTCTTGCGATTCTGAACAGCCAAGGCATTGTGGCCACCTGCGAGGGCGATGTCCCTACCTTGCTTTCGATGTGCATAGCCCGTCAGAAATACGGGATCTCCGGCTTTCAGGCGAACCTCTCCCGGATCAACGGCGACAAGATGCTGTTCGCACACTGCACGGTTCCTCTGAATATGGTCAGTGAATATTCCTACGACACCCATTTCGAGTCAGGCATCGGCGTGGCTGTCCACGGAATCCTTCCGGCCGGCCCCGCGAAGATATTCAAACTCTCCCCTGATTGCTCGGAGATGTTCTTCGAGGATGCGAATATCCTTGAGAACCAGTACAATGACAGCCTTTGCAGGACGCAGATCCTTGTGGATGCGCCGGGACTTGCGGACTATTTCCTCCGCTCATCCATCGGCAACCACCACGTGATAATTCCGATCCGGCAGACCGAATAACAAGGCTGCTATAGCTATGTCTGAATGTTCCCAGAAGTGAAAGAACTCTTCGAACAAACATTCTGATCGAATCTAAAGACAGCCTTCATCCAGCCGCACATCAGTGTCCCGCCGCAATCCGTCCAGGTACTGAGAAATGGTTAGGTAATTTGATGTTTGTCGGCAAAGGTTTATGTCAGCAGTGACAGTGTGTGAATGGCACACACTTTGATTATGGTTCTTCCGGTTAGTTATTTATATAAAACTATGAAAACATTTATAATCACAATGTGCCTGCTGTCGCTGACTGCAACGGCAGGCTTTGCGCAGACGGAAAAGCGCATCTACACTACATCGGAGAGAATAGCAATAGAAAGCGCAAGGATCAACGCAGACTCGACCTTGAAAGCGAAGGCCAAGGCTGACGCAAAGACTTTGAAAGCAATCCAGAAAAGAATCGAAGCGGAACAGGACTCCATAGCTTACGTAAATGCCGTAAAGGCTCTGGATTCTTTGGATTTCGTGCTTGAGGCCGACAAACTGGTGTTCAAGTACGGGGATATGGCTTTCGTGCAGAGCAACACGAATTTCATCTCACTCTCGGATGACGAAGCCGTGGTCCAGGTCGCTCCGTACAACGCCGGAGGTCCTAACGGAGTGGGTGGAATCACTCTTGACGGACGCGCGTCAAACATCAAGATGAGCACGGACAAGAAAGGGACGGTCACATATTCATTCAACGTCCAGGGAGCAGCCATCTCCGCTGTCGTCACGATCACAGTTCCGAAAGACACCAACACGGCCATAGCTGTGATTGAGCCAACATTCAGTTCCAACAGAATCACACTGAGCGGCAAACTCATCCCCAAGAAAGATTCCAGAGTGTTCAAAGGAACCTCCATCTGACAGGAATGCCGTTTCGCACCGTTCAAAATTTGCCCGGACGAATGGCGTTTCACCGGAGAAAACCGACATTTCCTTTCGTAAAACAGAGCAGCAATCTCCGCAACCGGACTACTCGGGCAGCACAAGTTCTTCCTTATCCCACACAGTCTCACGGATTATGGCATTGACCATCTTTCTCGTAACGCCATCACCTACTGTCGGCAACGAGATCTCCTCCTGATATTTGTTCGGGCAAGGAGATATCCTGACGGTGTCTTCTTCCATCAGCTGTGCAAGCGCGTCATCCGCCCAATGTCTGATACCGACTATTACCCCCTGTTCGTACAGAGCCCGGACGATGTTCAAGACATCACGGAAATAGCCACAAACATTATAGTTTATCTCAAAATGCCACGAGCCATTGTCTTCCCGAACCGGCCATAGATGAATGCGGGCGTAAGCGACATCAAGGCAGTGATACGGTGAGTTACCGTCTTTCCACCTTATGAAATCATCCTGAGAGTCAAGGTCATATTCTTCAAGATTATACCCCTTGCTGGAACGACGGAAAACTTCTCGGTCATCCGAATCGGCATATTCATCAATGGAATCCGGCTCAAAGTCATCACGCGTCCTGTATGCGACATAGGCCAGCCTCCAATAATGCATATAAGTGTTCAAAGTCATCTCATCTAAGACTGTCAAAGGGCTTTTGCGCACATTCTCAAGAAGTTCAATCTCAACCTCCGGGTTTTCCACCCGCCTGTACATAGGACAAATGCTGTTCAGCACCGAACGCCTTATCCTGCCGTGCCTCTTCCAATAAGGAAGATTCGCTTCGACATATTCATTGTACTTATCTGGATCCGCGCACACGGCATCCACAATTTCCTTGACATATTCCTCCAAACGGAGCAACGGCTCACGTACATCAGTATAAACATGTTCAGGATCACGCACTTCACCGACATAAGGTTGGCTCCGAAGGTCGATACACCTGTGGTGATTGTCGCCCAGCAGCAGATAATGGAAACCACGATAGTTCCCTGTGGATATCCAGTACCAGATATTCCCGTTCCGGTCACGTTTATCCTCACCCCAATAGTAGCGTCTTCCCGGAAGGTGTATTTCCAGCCACAAGGTGCGCCTCTCATCATCACCCATCACCTTGAGCCGACACATCTCTTTCTCGATCCGGAGCATCACCTCCAAAGAAGCGTCGTCCACGACATTGCCATTGAGTGCCCTGTCAAGGCTCAACAGCGGCCAAAGTTCCTTATATTCAGGAACAATAATGTTGTTTACCATATTGATAATATTTTGTCCGGGATAATCGCGTTTTCCCGGATGAATCACTTTATTCAGCAGGTTTGTCCGGCAGAACGCCAATCCGCCGGACATTCTTAATAGTCCCGCATTATACTCGAATATTGATCTGGCCGCGCGCAGCACCGAAACAACAAAAAAAGCGAGTCAGGTGCGATATAACCTAACTCGCTTTGCGGGCTCTTGGCACCGCGGCATTCAGTCTTGTGACAATCTCGGAATCATTCTTGCGAAACTGTTACGGGGATGTCGGTTTATAATTTGTCCGATTTTAACAAAATTACTTTAACTAAAACGATATAAATTATTGATTATCAATCAATATTCCTCCTCATTGAAAAAGAAATCGTCCTTTGTCGGGTAATCCGGCCAAATGTCTTCGATGGATTCGTAGACTTCTCCGTCGTCCTCAAGTTCGGTGAGGTTCTCGATGACCTCTTCGGGAGCGCCGGAGCGGTTGGCGTAGTCGATAAGTTCTT
>CAVBMN010000025.1:0-27106 GCA_963596515.1 bacterium | reverse complement strand
AACTCCTATTGCGGGAATGAAAATCCCGAGTACTAACCGTTATACGAACCCACCAGCTAGCCCATTTAGGCTTTTCGCCATAAACGGAGTGCAAATATATGGATAATTTTCGACCTTACAAAATAATTCGGCCGTTATTTGCCCGAATTGTCATCATTTGCCTCCGTGTCCCATTCAAACGAGTACAGAAGCGATTCTGTTTGCCTTAGATATTGACGCTTGTCATATTTCGGAGCATAGACCCACGCTTCCAGGACGATGATGTCCTTGCCGTCCTTGCTGTAGAATGAGTGTGACACGAACGGGCCGCCCATAAAGTCGTTGTACACTTCCCAAAGACCTTTCGTCTCCACGAAATCCAGATCGTGGTATTTGAGAAACTTTATTCCCGGTTTGACGAACACGCTGGTTGTCATATATGTGTTGTCCAGCATCCCGGGGACATATTCCTTAAGGAAGGCGTTGCGTCTGGAGATGATGTTCTCCTCCGAGAACGGCTGCTCGTCGGTCGCCGGGTACTTGTAGATGAATATTCCTTGTGTCGTGTACTGTTTCTCGTCCGCTATCCAGATGAAATCGTCGGTCGCTTTTTTCAGTGTGTATCCGACAGGGAAGTGTATCTTGCCACCGATCATATTGTCCACAACATCCGCCAGTTTGGACTCCTCGTAGAGTAAAGTGTTGGCGATGACTCTGTTCCTCTCGGCCTGCTCGATGGCACCGGTGATGTTCTCGCCGTTCCTGTCAATCACGACCACGGCCGAATCCGCGCAGGAAGCGTTGACCTGGATCACGCACTGCGGATGAGCCCAGACATCGGTCCTATAGACCACACCCTGCTTGGTGACCGTTGAGTCGATGTTGAAGATCACGATGTTTCTGTGGAGCTTGAACATATCGGTGAAAGCCGCCGGAGAGAGGTTCACCAAAGAGTAAAGCGGCTCCCTCTGCGGGAGGTACTCGCAATCTCTGGCGAGAAGGCTTCCGATCTCGTTGCCGAGGTTCCCTTCCCAGTTGTCCTTGCCTATGACCACGATGACTTCTCCGGCCTTTCCTGAGACGTTAGGCAGAAGAGGCTTTGTGTTGTTCCTGCACGAGACGGCGCTCATCAGGGCGACCACACAGATGATGATTCTTGATATATTCCTCATTTTAATATGTTTTTCTGGCTGCAAAGTTACGTCAAACTTCCAAGAACTTCAAATTATCGGCAATATAAATGCTCTCGTTGCGGCTGCGCAAATTATTGATAATCAATTATGCTCGCTCTTGCCTTATCTCACATCGCTTCGACAGGCTCAGCGACCGGTCGTTTTTTCCCCGCAAAACTAACCATTTCGATCGCTGGGCTTGTCTTTCCCGGTCACTAAGCTTGTCGAAGTGGCCGGAGCTACCGAATCAGCCTTGCGATGTCGTTCCCGAACGCCAGCACCATCAGAAGCAGCAGCAGGAACATCCCGACAATCTGTGCCGCCGTAAGGAACCTGTCACTCGGTTTCCGCCTGGTGATCATTTCATAGAGGCAGAACACGATGTGCCCGCCGTCAAGCGCCGGGATCGGCAGAAGATTCATCACGCCGAGCATAATGGAAAGCAGCGCAAGGATATTCAGGAACCTATACCAGTCCCACGTCGCCGGGAAAACCTGCCCGATGGCGATGAAGCTGCCTACCGACTTGTAGGCCTCCGTGCTCGGCGAGGCTACAAGTTTCAAATCCCTAAGATAGCCTCCGATGGTCTCGAAAGTCAGCTTGAATCCCGCCGGAATGGCGCTGATCAATGAATATTCCTTCGTCATCACTCCGGGAATCTGCATAAAGACCCCGATCCGACCGGCCGTGTCCACCTGAAGCGGGACAGAGAGCGTGTCGGTTCCACGGAGAATTGTGGCCGTGACGATTCCGCCGCAAAGTTCCGAAAGATACTTTCTGGAATCTTGCACGAACGGTGTGCCGACGCTGTCCAGGGCGATGATCCTGTCATCGTGCATCAGTCCGGCCGTGGAGTTGGCGGACGCGCTCATCACGGAGTCAATCACGAACGGAACGGCAAGGTCGAACACTCCCGGAGTGTTGAGCACCGCCCCTATCTTCGACCGGTCGATGTAAAGATCCACCGTGTCTTTGTCCCTCAGAACAGTGACCTTGCTGACATTCCTGCGCGCCAGGTCCGCCTGTAGCATCCCGAAATTCTCGGGAACATATTCATCCATCTTGATGATATGGTCGCCGTTGCGGAACCCCAGTTCGGCACCTAACTCATTGGTGTAGATCTGGCTGCCCTCGTTGCTGATGTAGGCGCTTC
The DNA here is from genome assembly GCA_963596515.1 of bacterium. Lineage (GTDB taxonomy): Bacteria > Bacteroidota > Bacteroidia > Bacteroidales > UBA932 > Cryptobacteroides. The sequence continues at coordinate 24,802 of CAVBMN010000025.1, read as the reverse complement.
CCCAGATCGCCATAATCCCGATGTAGGCGATGATCGCGAATATGAAATTGTAGAGCACACCGCCGCCCATCACCAGAAGCCGCTGCCAAGCCTTCTTGGTGCGGAACTCCCACGGCTGAGGATCCTTTTTCATCGACTCCAGATCCATCGACTCGTCGATCATCCCGCAGATCTTGCAGTAACCGCCCAGCGGCAGCCAGCCGATACCATATTCAGTCTCCCAATCCTTCGCTTTCGGGAATATTTTGGTAAACCATTTTCCCTTGGTGCTGAATAACTTGGTGCCGCCTGCATCGAAGAAAAGGAAGAATTTGTCCACCCGGATGCCGAATAGCTTCGCGAACGTGAAGTGCCCGAACTCGTGTATGATTATAAGTATTGAAAGCGCAAGGATTACTTGCAGAATCTTCATCAGAACAACTAACATCATCAACCTTTCTTTGCAATGACCTCAATCTTCCTTTGGGCCAATGAATATATCTCCTCGTTTGTCTTGAATATGTCCTCGACGGACGGCTCTTTCACGAATGAAGCGCATTCCAGACATTCACCGACCACATCCGTGATGTCATAGAAAGAAATCCTGTCGTGAAGATACGCCGCCACCGCCGCCTCGTTCGCCGCGTTCAAGGCGCAAGGAATATTCCCGCCCCGCTCCATTGCCTTGTAGGCCAACGCCAAAGCCGGGAATTTCTCCGTGTCCGGCTTGAAGAACGAAATGCTTCCGAGCTCGGCGAAATCCAGTTTCTTGTTCGCCAGTGGAAGCCTCTCCGGGAAACCGATGGCGAACTGGATCGGCTCCCTCATATCAGGGCAGGCGAGCTGTGCGATGACGGAACCGTCCTCATATTCAATCATAGAATGGATGATTGACTCCGGGTGCACTACTACGTTGATCCTGTCGCAAGGTGTGTCGAACAACCATCTTGCCTCGATCACCTCGAAACCCTTGTTCATCATTGTGGCTGAGTCGATTGTGATCTTCGCTCCCATACTCCAGTTCGGGTGCTTGAGCGCCATATCCTTTGTCGCCGCGCTGATCCGCTCCTTGTCCCAGGTTCTGAACGGGCCTCCTGAGGCGGTAAGATGGATTTTATGTATCGCATTGCCCTGCGCGGACAGCAGGCACTGGAATATCGCCGAGTGCTCGGAGTCCACCGGAAGGATCGGAGCGTGGTATTTCTTGGACATCCCCATCACGATCGAGCCGGCGGCCACGAGTGTCTCCTTGTTTGCCAGTGCGATGACTTTCCCGGCTCCTATCGCCGCCATTGTCGGGGCGAGCCCGCTGAAACCTACCATCGCGGCGACCACTATGTCCACCCTGTCGCTGGTCACCAGGTCGCATACGGATTTCATTCCGGCGAACACCTTCGTCTCTGTGTCGTCCAAGGCTTCGGACAGGTCTTTGTATTTTGTCTCGTCGCAGATGACGACGTTGTTGGCGTCAAACTCCTTGGCCTGACTCGCCATCAATTCCCAACTTCCCTTGCAGGTAAGCATCTCAACCTCAAAAAGATCCCTGTGCTCCCTGATCACGTCCAGGGTTTGCCTGCCGATCGAGCCGGTCGAGCCGAGTATAGCTATTCTTCTCTTTTCCATCAGAAACTTATGTATTTGGTAGGGTCAACGGCCTCGCCTTTGTGCCAGAGCTCGAAATGAAGATGATCGCCGTCGGAGAGAGAGCCTGTGCCACCGAGAATGGCTATCGGTGTCCCGGCTGTGACCTTGTCACCGGTCTTCTTCATCAGCTTCTGGTTGTGTTTATAGACCGAAATGATGTCGCCCTCGTGCTGGATTCTTATAGTATAGCCCTCAGTGTCAGTCCATCCATCGGAGATTACCGTGCCGTCAAGAACCGACATCACCACAGAATTGCCTGGGGCCGTGATGTCAATGTAAGGGTGAAGAGCCTTGTCATAACCCTGCGAGACAACGCCTTTCAGCGGAGTGAAGAAATGCATACCCTCGATCGGAAGCGACCTGGAGGAATTGGACTTGATGTCGAACTTGTCCTCGTTGGCGACCTCCTGTCTGAGAAGGGAATCCTTCTCGGCAAGTTTCTTAGGATCGGTTGTTTCGATGACATTCTTCCTGACTTCCATAAGGCTGTCTATCTTAAGCGGCTCCTGACCGTCCACAACCCTTCGGAGGTTTTCGGAATATAGTTCCCATTTCGTGATCACATTCCTCAGGGAGTCAACCCTGATCGCGTTCTGGATAGCGTCGTGCTTGGTCCTTGCGTCCGGATAGCCAGGAATGAAGGTCCTGATCGGGGTAAATGCGATGAGACAGAAAATCACCGCTATCGTTACGACAACAGTGGTGATCACCGTCACGAGTGCCCCCATCCTTGTGAATTTCCTGGACCACACCTTGTCGTGTGTGTCGTCATCCACCAGCGTGAGCCTGAAGTTATTGATGATGCCGCCTTTTTTCTGTTTGGACATAAGATTTTGACTTGAAAGCCTTTTTCGTTAACTTTGCGGATTACAATGGACAGGATTATCGGCATAGATTACGGACGCAAGCGCGTTGGAGTCGCGGTCAGCGACCCGCTGGGTATTTTTGCCTCAGCCCTGGACACGGTTCCAGCTGCAAAGATAATAGAATATATCAAAAATTATGCTCAAAAAGAGACCATAACACGCTTTGTGGTCGGCTATCCGATGAATATGAACAACAAGCCGTCCGAGGCCGCCGCCGACGTGGAGATATTCCTGAAAAATCTCGCCAAGGCTTTTCCGGCCGTTCCGGTGACCCTTGAGGATGAGCGGTTCACCTCCGTGCTTGCGCACCGGGCTATGATTGACGGCGGGATGAAGGCGAAGGATCGCAGGGACAAGACTTCCGTGGACAAGATCAGTGCCGCCATCATCCTGCAAAGCTATCTGGACAGGACAAACAGAAATTAAAAAGGTTAGAGTTATGATATTACCTATTTATTTATATGGTTCGGAGGTTCTCAGGCAGAAGGCTGCCCCGGCGGACCTCTCGGAGAAGGAAAAGATCACCAAACTGGTGTCTGATATGCAGGAAACCCTCGCCAAATCAGAAGGTTGCGGATTGGCCGCCCCTCAGGTGGGAGAGAGCGTCAGAATACTCATCGTCGATGGCACCGGAATGACCGATGTATATCCTTACCTCGCCGACTTCAAGAGGGTGATGATCAATCCGGTCATCCTGGAGGAGAGCGAGAAAAAATGTGAATATTCCGAAGGCTGCCTCAGCATCCCTGGCATCTACTGCGATGTGACGAGGCCACAGAGTATGACTGTTGAATATTACAACGGTGATTTCGAGAAGGTTACCGAGACTTTCGACAAGTTTGGATGCCGTATGGTGCAGCACGAGATGTCGCATCTTGACGGCGATTTGTTCGTGGATCACGTCGCTCCGATAAGGAAGAAGATAATTTCGAAAAAGCTCCAGAACATCGCGAAAGGAAAGGTTTTTGCAAGGTACGCCACGAAAATTAAATAAACATTACGACTATGGGTGCATTTCACGCGTATGACATACGCGGAGTCTATAACGTTGACTTCGATCGTAACACCGCCTACAAGGTGGGCTATTTTCTTCCGGAACTCCTTGACACTGACAAGGTTCTTGTCGGCCGTGACTGCAGGACATCCTCTCCGGAGATCCACGAATATCTCGTAAAGGGAATCACCGATGCCGGTGCTGATGTCTATGACATAGGTCTCAGCACGACCCCGATGGTCTATTTCGGAACCGCCAACTACGGATTCAAGGCCTCGGTCCAGATCACGGCCTCGCATAATCCTAAGGAATATAACGGAATGAAGGTTTCCAGGGAGAACGCTCTTCCTGTCGGTCTGGATTCCGGTCTCGGCCAGATCCAGGAGTGGATCGAGAGCGGCAGGCCTACGCCTGTTGCTGAGAAGAAAGGCCAGGTTATTCCCAAGGATATTCATAAAGACTACCTCGACTTCCTGCTGAAGTTCAAGGGAGACTATTCCGACATCAAGATCGCTTTTGATCTTTCCAACGGAATGTCAAGCCTTTACGCCCGCGAGATCTTCGGCGATGATCCAGCCTACATATTCGAGGAAATGGATGGGAACTTCCCTAACCACGAGCCTAACCCGCTGATTCCAAAGAATGTCGAGCCGCTTCAGGCTTTGGTGAAGAAGACTGGTGCAGACGTAGGTGTCATCTACGATGGTGACGCTGACCGTGTGATGTTTGTGGACAACGAGGGCAAGTTTGTCTCTCCGGATCTTATGATCGCCGTTCTCGGTCACTATTTCATCGATGAGAGGCACGAGACCGGAACCGTGCTTCAGGACATCCGCAGCTCCAAGGCGGTAGGGGAGTATCTTACCCCGATGGGATGCAAGATGGCAACCTGGAAGGTAGGCCGCGCGTTCGCCGCGAAGAAACTTCGTGAACTGGACGGTGTTTGGGGCGGAGAGCTTGCCGGACACTATTATTTCCGTGATTTCTTCTATTCGGACAGCGGTCTGCTGGCTTCAATGCTGATTCTGAGGGTCGTGGCATCGATGAAGAAAAAAGGCATCACCCTCCACGAACTCATCGGCAAGATCGCCCGTTACCAGAACTCCGGCGAGATCAATTTCCGCATTGATGACAAGAAAGGCGCGATGGATGCTGTCAGAGAACATTTCGTGTCTAAGGAGAAGCCTACCGCCGAGATGGATTTCGACGGCTACAGGGTCGAGTTCCCGGACTGGTGGTTCAACATCCGTCCTTCCAACACTGAACCTTACCTGAGGTTTATCTGTGAGGCGACATCGGACGCTCTCCTTGAGGAAAAGATAAGTGAGACCAAGAATCTTCTCGTGGAGAGATTCGGAGCAAAACTGTAGGCGGATGATTCGTGGAAGTTTTTTGGCGAGCGCCATTGTTATGGTCCTTGCCTCGATTCAGTTCTCGGTTCCGGCAGTTGCGCAGGACACTACAATCAAGACTAAGAAGCAAGCCGAGATCCTCGTCCCGAGAATCTCAAGGGAGTCCGTCCAGTCTATGGATTTGTCCAGGGCTGAGGCTTTGGACACGATCGACACAGCCGACCCGCACATCAAGATCCTGCTTCTGTCGGATTACACGTGGAAGTACTTCAAGGATTCCACCTACGCCCGTGACCACAAGATATTCAATGAATATTGGACCCACGATTATCCTGATCCTTACCGTGTCTCTTTGGATGAGCTTCCGGATGAGATAGCGCTTTGGATTGTGGACACTTTGAGCGAGTACAAATGTCCGAATCAGACGGATGTATATTCAAAGTTCGGCTATCGTCACAGGCGCAGGCATCAGGGAGTGGATCTTCCGCTGCACACCGGCACACCGGTCTATGCGGCATTTGACGGCAAGGTGCGTATCTCGAAGTATTATAAAGGGTACGGCAATCTCGTTGTACTCCGTCACGACAACGGGTTGGAGACATTCTATGGTCATCTTTCGAAGATTTATGTGCAGAATGACCAGTGGGTAAACGCAGGCACGATCATCGGTCTTGGTGGCTCCACCGGCCGCTCGACAGGGCCTCATCTCCATTTCGAGACCCGTTACAAAGGATATGCTTTTGATCCTGAATGGTTGATAGACTTCCATTCCGGCACGTTGAGGCATAGGCTTTTCGTGCTGAAGAAGAAGTATCTGAACGCCAACAGCAAGTACGTCCCTGAGAGCGAGCAGGAGGAGATCGACATCCTTGAGGGTGATGCCAAGGACAAGGAGGAGGCCGCCAAGAAGGCTGAGGCCGAGAGGAAAGCCGCTGCCGCCGCCCAGTACCACACCATCCGTCAGGGTGACACTTTGGGTGCGCTTGCCCGTCGGTACCACACTTCCGTCAAGGCTCTCTGCCGTCTGAACGGCATCAAGGAGACCACAACCCTCCGCCTCGGCAGGAAACTTCGGGTGAAGTAAGAAGGTCAAATGACTGGCGAAAAAATACCCCTTCCTGAATTTTGCACGTTACCAAAATTCAGGAAGGGGTATTTTCTTCGCTGGTGTGATATTACCGGAATATGTTGGGTTACAGCACCATCACCAACGCACCGGCGAGGAGGAGTATGGAACCGACCACTGTCTTCCAGGTCAATGCCTCACCAAGGAATATGACCGCGAAGATGATCGTAAGCACAAGGCTGCATTTGTCGATCGGAACGACCTTGGAGACATCGCCGATCTTGATGGCGTAGAAATAGCACAGCCACGAAGCCCCGGTGGCAAGGCCGGAAAGGATGAGGAATATCCAACTGCGGGTGCTGATCGAGGAGATTCCTCCGGCACTGTTTGTCAGGAATACCATTCCCCAGGCCAACGCAAGGACTACAACTGTGCGGATGGCTGTGGCAAGATTTGAATCCACACCATCGATTCCGATTTTAGCGAGTATTGCCGTCGCGGCCGCGAACACGGCCGACAGGATAGCGAATAACAACCACATATTTTTCTGTAACGTCATCTCTTAATATTCTTCAACCCCATTCTCGCCCATCCAGTCCGTGAGAGGTGTGCTGTCAAATCCCGCGATGCCTTTAAGGCAGACTTTGACATTGAATCCGATGTCCTGACTCAGATGGAACACATTCTTGAGTGTCTCCAACACACAATATTCGGCGGCCATTCCGCAGACTGTGACTTCGTCTCCGGTTTGGAACAGGCTTGCGATGGCTGTTGTGGTCTGTGAGCCTGCCCTGTCAGCAGTGACATCAGCGAACGCTCCATATTCCTCACGGTCTTTGTCCCGTCCCTTCAGAATGAAGCGAGTGTGGTCTTCCTCAAGGCCATCGAGTAGGGTTGGGGCGAGGCTGGATCCCAGTGTGTAGTGCACACAGTGTTCCGGCCAGATGCCGCCGTTCTCCTTGAACGAGCAGTGATCCTTCGGATGCCAGTCCAGAGTGAAATAGACGAGGTCAAAGTCCTTTTTGATCCCGTTGATGACCGGGATGATCGTTTCCGCACCCGGAACGGCGAGAGTCCCGTCGATGAAGTCTCTTTGGACATCCACAACGAGAAGAATTTTTCTTGTTGACATATTCATTGAATATTTTTCTTTTATGCAGGAGACTCGCTAGGCTGATCCTGCGTCTTGAAAGTGAGTCTGTTATGCAAGTCTGGCGAGGACATCATCCCAGACCTGTAGGCGCGAGGTCTCGTTGAGGATTTCGTGGCGCATTCCGGGATAGAGGTGCAGGTCTGTGTTGGTGTAGCCAAGCCGTTTCATCAAACCTGCCGCCTTGCCGATCGCCTTGTCTGAAATCCGGCACGGATCCTCGGCTCCTGAGATGAAGTGTACCGGCAGTTTAGGATTCGACATCTTCCAACCCTTTGTGCTATAGCAATCCTTCATCAGATCCAAAAGATTCTTGAAGCCATTGACAGTGAATGTGAAAGTACAGTAAGGGTCATTGTGATAAGCCTCAAGTGTGTCCTTGTCGGAGCAGACCCACGCGGACGGAAATCCTTCCTCTTTGAATGGCTCGTTGAACGAACCGAATGACAGTCTCTGAAGCAGAGGCGAGCGGTAGCGATCTCCTTTGAACAATCCGATGAGGCTTGCCAGAAATCTGCCGGCTCCGCCTGCCGGATTGCGGCTCGGACAGCCGCACACGAAGAGGGTATCGATGCTGTCATCGTAACGCTTTGTGAACGAGCGGACGGCCATTGATCCCATACTATGTCCGAAAAGCGTGTACGGCAAGGTCGGGTAACGGGCCTTTATCTCATTCTGCACCAGACGGATGTCTTCTACAAGCGCTTTCCATCCACCTTTGTACATATACCCGAGATCCTCCTCGTTGAGAACCGTCTCACCGTGTCCGCGGTGGTCGTGGACAGCGCAGATATAGCCGTGCTCTGAAAGATATTCCATAAAAGGAATATACCTCTCCTTGTGCTCGCACATCCCGTGGACGATCTGCACGATGCCTTTGGGTTCTCCCACCGGCTCACTGATGAGCATCGCGATCTGGAGTCCGTCCGCAGACGCTTCGATTCTCCGCTTTAGCATATTCACTGTAATTTTTATAACTTTACGTTTCCAAAGATAATGAAAATGAATAAACCAAACAATATTGAACGCTATCAAGGGAACTACTCTGAAAGCGGATTTTGGGACAAGGTGAAAAAGGTTGCCAAGAAGGCGGGCACCAAAGTCATCTACGTGGCTTTGATCCTTTATTATGAGTTGACCGATCCGAATGTCAGTCCGAAGGAAAAGGCTATTATCATCGGTGCGCTGGGCTATTTCATCCTGCCGATCGACCTTATTCCGGATGCCATTCCTGTCTTGGGCTTTTCGGATGACCTTGCCGCCCTGATGGCCGCCTACAGTTACGTCAAAGGGCATTTGACTCCGGAGGTGAAGCTGATGGCGCGTAATAAGCTCTGTGAATGGTTTGATATTCCGGATGGTAGCCCGGTAGAACCTGATGATCAGTAAGAGTACTCTGACGGTAACATAATAGCAGGAAAATGCGGCACTCACGGTTTTTATTGACTATGAGTGCCGCAAAAAGCATTGATAATGCTCCTGTGGGAGGATGTAAATGCCGTTGATCATTAAACAACCTCCAAAGTGTCATTCTCAAGGAAGATCGCATCCTCAGAGAAGGGCAACCGCTGGTGGCGAATAAGTCGATAAATCAATTTAAAAATTGTTAATAGGTCGAATTTATTTGTGAATTTAGGAAATGAGTTTACATTTGTTCCAATAATTACAATAAAATTCGACTAAATGAAAAGAATGATTGTACTTGCGGCCACCATTTGCACCGCTGCTTTCACCGCCAAGGCTGGCGGCTATGTCACGAACACGAATCAGAATGTGGCTTTCCTGAGGAACCCTGCCCAGAATGCCGTCATAGGAGTCCAGGGAGCGTATTTCAACCCGGCCGGAATCGGTTTTATGGACAACGGCTGGCATCTGGCGTTTGATGTCCAGTCGGCCTTGCAGAGAAGGTACACGACTTCCACCTACGAGCCGTTGAAGTATGGTGTGGACAATGAGGGACGAGGCTACAAGAAGTACACTGGCAAGTCTTTCGTACCGGTTCTTCCGCACCTTAGTCTCGCTTTCAAGCACGACAACCTGTTCGCTTCCTTCCATTTTGGAGTTGTGTCCGGAGGCGGCAAAGCGAAATACGACCAGGGTCTCGGCTCTTTCGAGGCACCGGTTGCGATGATCCCGGCTTTGATCAACAATTTGGCCGGAGCACAGATGGTTACCGGCTACGATGCCGACATCAATCTCACTGGTGAGCAGTACAATTTCGCCGGCCAGCTGAACATCGGCTACAAGATTGGTTCGAAGTGGAGCGTTTCCGCCGGCGTGCGCCTGAACTACATCTCCAACTATTATGTCGGAAGTCTAAGGAATATCCAGTTGCAGTACGGAGGCCAGATGCTTCCTGCCGCCAATGTGCTCGGAGCTGCTGTCTCCGCGATTTCCGGAGGCTTGATTCCAACCGAGACCGCTGTCGGAATGGTCGGCGGCCTCGTCAGCGACAAGGAACTTGACGCGCATCAGAAGGACATCGCCTGGACTCCGGTCCTCTCGGTGGACTACAAGACCGGCAAGTTCAACTTCTCCGCGCGCTACGAGTTCAACACGAAAGTGCGCCTGAACAACGACACGAAGGCGAACACGACGGGAATATCCCAGTTTGATGACGACAAGAAGATCGCAGCGGATATCCCGGGCAACATCAACATCGGAGCCGAATATTCAATAAAACCGAACTTCCGCATCGCCCTCGGTGCCAACTACTATTTCGACAAGCAGTCAAAGCAGTACAACAGCGAAACGGATCTGAACGACAAACAGAATTATTTGAAACACAACTCTTTCGAAATCCTTGGCGGTCTTGAGTACGATTTGAGCAAGGTCGTGACCCTCAGCATAGGTGCCAACAGCAGCACCTTCGGTTTCGGCAACGATGCCAAGTATATCTCCGACCTCAGCTACACCACCAGCTCAATCTCCGGTGGCCTCGGTGCCAGAATCAACGCCACTCCTAAAATCGCCATTGATTTAGGAATATACAAGACTTTCTTTATGCACTTCACCAAGGAGCAGGCCGACTATGGCGGAAACGGCGCATTGATCGCCGCAAAACTCGCCCCGGTCCTCGGCCAGCTTGCCCCGTCAGTTCCCGGCCTTGCCGAGAAGCTTGACATAAAGAATCTCCAGATTCCCGGCCAGGACGACTTCTACCGCACCAGCATCGTTGGCGGCATCGGCGTGACTTTCAAGTTTTAGCGGAACCGTCCCGAATTCCTGATTTGAAAACCTTTTTTATTTCCCTTTCAATCAGGTTTGTCCGGCAAAACGTAAATCCTTCGGATAAGTTTAGATCCTCAATCACATATCCGGCCATTGGACTGTTCTCCGGACAAACCGATGAAATCGCGTGTTTTCTCCGGCAGAAAGCCGTTCAGGTGGACATTTTTCTATTGTAGGCATTTTAGTCTGGAGCGACAAGCAAGGTCCCATTCTGAAATTTTGCACGTTACCAAAATTTCAGAATGGGACCTTGCTTGCCTTATCATATCCTTTGCGTGCCAAAGTCTCCGTACACTATCCTATCCTATCCTATCCTCGTTCGCTGATATCTCTGTTTCGCTCACAGCGGCGGCATATGATCTCTAAACCAGACGAGTGCACCATCCTTTTAGTCCGGACATAAATGTCGTGATTTCTAAACTGTTTGTCATTAATGCGTTACAAAATGCCGCCAGTCAAAATGGAATGGCAGCGTTTTTCAACTGATTGAAAATCAATGTGTGGGTCCCCACCCTTATATGGGTTTGATTGAAATTACACAAGGATTTAAATGGACCAAATATGAACCAAAAAAACTTTATATAATTATATATATTTGTTGGAAATATCAAACAGCATAAGATTATGAACACTAAGAAACCAAACAACATTGAGCAGTACCAAGCTAACTACTCTGAAAGCGGATTTTGGAACAAAGTGAAGAAAGTTGCCCAAAAAGCCGGAGCAAAGGTCATTTATGTGGCGCTTATCCTTTACTATGAATTGATGGATCTGAAAGTCAGCCCTAATGAGAAGGCAATCATAATCGGAGCGCTCGGCTATTTCATTTTGCCGATCGACATGATTCCGGATGCCATCCCTGTCGTTGGATATTCGGACGATCTTGCCGCTCTTTTGGCCGCTTACGCTTATATTCAAGGACACCTTACGCCCGAAGTCAAATTTAAGGCACAGAACAAGTTGAATGAATGGTTCGACATTCAAGACTTTGATTCCATAGACCCAGATAACAACTAAAAGGCGCAGGCCTGATGACCAAAAGTCTGATGGGCAATTCCTCTCTGCTCCGAAGTGACTTGATGGTTACTCCTCGGTGTAGAATCGGATGATGCGTTCGATGGCTCTTTGGCAGACCGGACAGAAGGCCTTGGCGGTGTTGGTTCTCATACGGCAATCCTCGCACGGACGCCAGACACCTTTCGTCTGGTAGCCTCCGCCTTCGACAAGGCCAACGACTCCCTGGTCGTAAAGATCCTTCCACTTGCTCTCGAAATTCGCCTTGGTGGTGATGTTCTGCTCCCACGGCTCGATGTCCGGGTAGTAATATTCAACATATTGGTCATCGTAGGCATATTCATCTGTAAGACCGCCGAAGCTGTGGCCGAACTCGTGGACAACCACCGGACCGAACAACTTGTGGTGGGCTGTGGTGAGCGTGTAGGAATTGTAGATGCCACCTCCTCCGTAAGTGTCAGTGTTGGCGAGGATTATGATGTGCTCGTAAGGGATTCCGGCGAGTGCGTCGTGCATCTTGAACAGGTGCAGGGTGGTGAGGTAGCGGTCGGAATAGAACGTGTCGAAGTGCGAGTCCACGGCCGTCTTCTTCCATAAGCCTTCACGCGGCACGCTCACGCCGCTGTCCTGCGACGGCGATGCCACGGCCACGATGTTGAACCTGTCGCTCATTGATTTGAACGGCTCGTGCCTCAGAAGGTTCTCAACTGTGCTTTCGGCATCCTTGAAGAATATGTCCATCTCGCCCTCGGTGTAACCCTCAGCGAGAATCGCGATGTCGATTTTCTCTTTGGAGTCACCGCTGTCCAACAGCATTTTTGTCTGAGGTTTGCCGTCCACCGGCCTGATCAGAATGTCCTTCGGATCAACCGGATGCTTGAGGCTTGCCGCCACATTCTCGTGGAAATCATAGAGTTGCACGGTGATCTCCGCCGGGGCGGCTGGCATCGGCACAAGGAACACGTTCTCGAAACTCTTGCGGACTCTTGTCGCTTCCTCTGTCGCCTGCCATTCCTGAAACAGAGTGCAGAACGACATCCTGTAGAGCGTGTCACCAGTGGCCTTGTCCGTCATCGTAAGCTGCCCGTTGCCCCTCAGCGGAACCTCCTTCAGATTAGTGCGTCTTCCGTACCATCCGTCAAGGCTAAGCAACTCAGCGACAGCGATGTCACAGTCCTTGTCCGACCCACTGAATATGTAGTCGATCCTCAAGGTCTTGTCCAAAAGCCTTCCGTCCGAGAACGATTCTGCGCTGATCCCGTTTATCAATCCCGGCAACGCGGCCGCCAAAACAATCAGAAATATCCTTTTTATACGTGTCAATTCCATTGTGTGGTACTTAAAAACAATGTGTTTCATCATCGCTAAGCTCATATTGTGTTGTTCCGCACAAGACCAGCGACTCACGAATTTAGAAATTTTCCTGAATATTCGGAAATATATTCAGGAATCGTCAAGCCTTGAAGTAAACGGTCAGGCTTGTGGTGGCGCTTTTAAATCCGTAATAGATTCCGTCCTTTGTCTCGACGCAATAGACCTCGGAATAATTGAAATCCGGGTGCCAGGCCTTGTACCTGGCATATTCAGCCAACGTCGCGTCTAGTAGTTAGGCGTAATCCTCCAATCTGTAGATGGTAGCACTCCAAGTCTGCTCGTCGGGTCCTCGATTATCAAACCGGATCATTTTCAGAATGCCGTTATCTTTGATATACAGGACATTGTCACCGGAGTCGTTGATCCCTGCAAGGATGGTGGCCTCAGGATACTTTTGTCTTACAAAATCGACACAACTGCTCATATCATACCACCAGATGGATCTGTTGATGTGGGACTGCAGAACACCAAGTAGATCTCCATCCTCGTCTATCAGCACAGAATACTCCCGGTATGCAAGCACAGATGTCTCATTTTCATCAAAAACAACGAACTGGAACTCGTACGCCTTTTTGTCAAACCCTTTGCGTGCGACTTCGATCACATACGAACGATCCCACTCGTAAAATTCTTTGCTGAATCCGGCTCCGAGGTAGGCTTTTGCGATTCTCTCTGGCAGTTGATTGAGGAACGCAAATCCGTTCTTGTCATACTCCTTCTGCGTCATCATCCAAGTGTGACCTTTATAGATGGCCGTGCACTTCAATCCGTTCGTGTCCACAAATTCGACCTGTGACTTATTGTATAATGTCACCGCGTTTGTGACCTTGACATCCTCTGAATATCTCTTGTAGAAATCCGTCTTTATCGCTTCGTCCACACCATAAGCCTCAAAGATATCCCAATTCGGTTCGTACTTATCGCAGGAGGATGTGATGAAGAGCATAATCGCCGCGCAGATGAAATGAATGATCCTCTTTATCATACTACATATCCCTTTCTTGGGACCACTAAGATACGCATAATAATCAATATATTATCCTTTTCTCTTCCCTCGTGTCCCTCTCCGGCGACATAAACATATTAAAGTGTTGCCGGAGAGTGTCGTGCAGTACTTTTGGGCAACGAAATTGGCTAAAAGTGTCGCCGGGGAGGGTCGGTCGGAACTCTTGGGCAACGGAATAGCCTTGAAGTGTCACCGAAGAGGGACATCTGATTGATCTGGAATTGACTATCACCAACCGAAGATGTTGCGAGTGATCCACCAAGCGATGACGAGGAACCCGACAGCGATGATGACAGTAGTGCTGTTGAGGGCGTTATAGAATCTGGGGAAGCGGGACTTTAGTGGAATGGAGACCAACAGAGCGATGATGTAGGGGAGGGACAGCACAAGAAAGGCATTGGCCTCGAATGCTTTATGAATATTGAAATTCAGCAGGTTGTGCACTACCCGCTGGCTACCGCAGCCCGGACACTTCAATCCTGTCAGTTGCAGGAATATGCATTTGGGGAACCAAACACTGCTTTCCGGGCTGAAATGTGAATATACAAACACCAACCCTGTACACACTGCGATGAGCAGAATGTACAGGACTGTTTTCTTTCTGGGGCCCTTGACCATTACTGGAATGGAACAACTTGTTTTCGTGCGGTTTGCGAACGTGAAAATAAGTTGATGACAATCTGGGAACTAAGAGACAGCTTCTAAATGTCAGCAAGGCCGGCCATTACTCCGCAGGCCATCAGGATGATGTAGAGAATCCACCAGAACAGACCGCAGCATATTCCGACAATGCTCCACGTCTTTGCCTGCTTGCTGGCTCCTTGGGCTTCGGCGTAATGACCGAGAGCATATTCTTTGGATACACTGCTGGACTTGATGATGCCGACGATTCCGAAAGGAAGGCAGCAGAGCACTGTCACGATGATGGACAGGGCCAGATAGGTCGGAGGGCACGATGGCATCGGTGACTGTTGGTAATTCTGAGACATTGGTGTTGGTGCCTCTGGAATGTTCGCACCGCATTTCGGGCAGAAAGACGCTTCTTCTGGAACTGCGCTTCCGCATTTAGGACAATATTTCATAAAGATGTATTTGGTTTCGTAATGTGTTACTTGCTTCTGTCTGCCAAACAACAGACTAATCATAGCGATAAAAGCGATGACAAAAAAAATGATGATGACCTGCCAAGGTCCGATTACACCAAGAATCATTTTTATGCAAGTGGGTGTATGCGCTACTTCAGAGTCTGTCCGTTGCCGTCAACGTAAGTGTTGCAGGCTATCATAATCAGATCGATGAGAGCCCAGATTCCGCAGCCTCCAAGGGTTAGGAGCATCAGGATTCCTGTGGTTGTGTTGCCGGTGTAGAATCTGTGGATGCCAAGTCCGCCGAGCACGATGCAAAGGACGAGGGCGATCAGCCAACGGTCCTCCTTCTCTTTGACAGTCTGGTAGTCGTTGTAAGCCTGACCGTATTCCGGCTGTGATTGAAGCGGTTTCCCACAATTCGGACAAAAACTTGAGCCCGGCTGCACCGGTGCTCCGCAATGAGGACAGTAGTTCATCTCTGAATATGAATATAAGGTTGTCGGTTCTCTGGCCAAAATAATCGCTTTCTGGCTTTCAAAGCCTAAAGTTAGTCATTATTGTCAGAAAGCCAAACAAATTGTCCATCTCTGTTAATGGGATTGATTCATCGCTTCGACAGGCTCAGCGGCCGTGGCATTATGCTCGTTGAAATTGTCGAAGCGGCCGTAGCTCTGTGGTCGTTGAGCCTGTCGAAGCGACCGACTGGACCGGCGACTTGGTTCAATGCCTCTCGTGCACTGGCTCGCAGGTGAGGTCCACGCCAAGTTTCTTGAAGACTTTCTTGTCAATGTCGCTCAACAGAACCGTGGAGTGAACCTGGCAGCCCTTCAATAAAGGCAGCGTGTCCAGTGCCTTGCGGCAGTTCTCATCGTCCGGGCTCAGGACAGAAAGGGCGATCAGCACCTCGTCCGTGTGCAGACGCGGATTCTTGCCGTGGAGATAGGTCACCTTGGTCTTCTGGATCGGCTCGATGAGCCTTCCGGGAATGAGTTTGACGCTATGGTCGATTCCTGCCAGATGCTTCGTGGCCTTCAGGAGAAGGGCGGCGCAAGGGCCGAGAAGGTCTGAGGTTTCGGCACTCAGGATCGTGCCGTCGGCGAGCTCGATGGCCGCTGACGGATTGCCGGCCGTGGCCTCGCGCTGTTTGGCGGCGACGGTGACACGGCGATATTCAGTGGTGATCCTGGCCTGCTTGAGCAGAAGCGCGATTTTTCCCACCTCGCTCTCATTGTCCTTACCGTCAGCCATCTCATCCAAAGCGGTGTAGTAGCGCCTGATGATCTCATCGTTGGCGGCCTTGCAGCAGACATCGTCATCGCTGATGCAATAACCCACCATATTCACACCCATGTCGGTAGGCGACTTGTACGGATTCTCGCCGTAGATTCCCTCGAAGAGAGCGTTCAGCACCGGGAATATCTCGATGTCCCTGTTGTAGTTGATCGCCGTCTTGCCGTAGGCCTCCAGATGGAACGGATCGATCATATTCACATCATTAAGATCCGCCGTCGCGGCCTCGTAGGCGATGTTGACCGGGTGTTTCAGAGGGAGGTTCCAGACAGGAAACGTCTCGAATTTGGCGTAGCCGGCCGCGATTCCTTTCTTGTTCTCATGGTAGAGCTGGCTGAGGCACACCGCCATCTTGCCGCTGCCAGGCCCCGGAGCCGTCACGATGACGAGCGGGCGTGAAGTCTGCACGTAGTCGTTCTTGCCGTAGCCTTCCTCGGAATCGATCAGCGCCACATTATTCGGATAGCCCTCGATTGTGTAGTGATAGTATGCCTTGATGCCCATCTTCTTGAGCTTGGCCTTGTACACCTTGGCGCTGGACTGGCCGTTGAAATGGGTGATCACCACGCTGCTGACGAGAAAGCCCCTGTTCTGGAACTCCGTGCGCAGACGCAGCACGTCCATGTCGTAGGTGATGCCGTAGTCGGCGCGCATCTTGTTCTTCTCGATGTCGTTGGCGCTGATGACGATGACGATCTCCGCGCAGTCGCTGAGTTGCTGGAGCATCCTCAGTTTGCTGTCCGGCTGGAATCCCGGCAGCACCCTGCTTGCATGATAGTCGTCAAACAATTTGCCCCCAAGCTCAAGATAGAGCTTGTCTCCGAACTGGGCTATGCGTTCCTTGATGTGTTCTGATTGTATCCGCAGATACTTTTCGTTGTCGAATCCGTACTTCATAACGGATAACAAAGGTACGAAATCTATTCCGCAGCGGCAAATGAAAAATGTGGGAAGACTACAATCTCACATCAATAAGATTCGGGTAGTGATCAGTGAGCTTGATGGTGTATTTCTCCATGATGCAGTCGAACACCTTGACTTCAGCCTTGCCGCTCGGATCGTAAATCAGGCAGTGGTCGATCGCTCCTGTGGCTCTGTCCGGACCACGCCTGCGGCTTTCCACTGAATATCCGTCCAAAGGGCTGCAGATGTGGTGCCCGTTGTGGTTGTCGCCATAGACAGTGGCTGCCTTGTAGCATGGAACATATCCTCCCTGAATGAGTTGCTGGATAGGAACGGTATCCTCCTCGCAGTTCATGTCGCCCATCACGAACACAGGAATATCCCCGAATTTGGCTCTGATGATGTCGGTCTCGGCCATCACCAGACGGATCTGTGACGCTCTTGCCATCGTGCTGCCCGGTTTGGACTTTTCGCTCTTCCACCAAAGATGTGTGCCGATAATGGCGAATATCTTGCCGTCGGCCTTTCTTTTCAGCACTGCCGAGGTGAATGACTTGGATCCGTGGTTGCACCACTGCTCCGGAGTGTACTTGTTGTAGTTGACGTACAGAGGCTCAAGGGTCTTGCTGTTGTAGAAGACAGGAGTGTTGTTCCAATCCTTTTTCGATTCCCATGCGATGACATAGCCGTCTTTCTGCACCAGCGGGTAGAACTCCTTGTGCATGTGGTTTGAATATTCCTGAAGGGCGAATACGTCCGGCATGTAGTCGTTCACCAGACGGGCGAACTGCGGAGCCCTGTTGCAGTCACGAGGATCCTCGCCGATTTCTTTCCATTTCGGCGGGATGGTGTCCTTGCTGTAGTCCCAGATGTTGTCGTCAAGGATGCGCAGATCCGCGCCCTCCGCAATTTTGAATTTGGCATCGAACGCCGGGCTCTTCTGTGCATAAGCAACTGCCCCGCAGCTCAAAAGCCCGAGTGCCACTACTGTGTTTGCGATAATTCTTACAATTCTGTTCATTATTAGTGTGTTTTTTAGTCTGTCCGTTTGCCGGGAAATCTTTCCTACCGCAAAGTTATAATATTTATAGACAAATCCGGACTCCCCGTCAGGATTTTGATTCCGCGGAGAGGATGTGAAGATTCAAGATAGAAGTGCAACGTGATGATCCTTACAGCCGTGCTTGGGCAGGAATCACTTCCTTTATCATTCCTGGCTTAGGTCAGGGAATAGTAGGACAATGGGGACGTGGATTTGCTATCATCGGCACCAATGTTGGTTTATGGGCCTTGCAACTATCCGATACGTGCGTTTACGATGACGGCACAATTGAGATGGGTGGCTTGGCTTGGGGAGCGTTCGCGGCTCGCCTGGCTTTGAATATATGGAGTATTTGCGATGCCATCCACATTGCAAAAGTGAAGAATATGTACTATCAGGATCTCAGGGAGCAAAGAGCAGCCTTGGATCTTAAGGTTGAACCTTACTTCGCATACACACCCACGAGTGTGCAAGGATATTCTCAACCAACGGCGGGTCTTTCTCTCAAACTGAATTTCTAAACAAGAATTTAATGAATATTCAAGGCGGATCATTGGAGTCACGATGGTCCGCCTTTTTGATGTTAATCCCGTCAGTATTCGGTAATATCTTGAATATCAGAGTGCGAAGCACCATCTCTTGACTCATAAGGACATACGGAATCCCGCTATCTAAAAATGATCGGCGGAATTTGTGAATATATTCATTATTAAGTCATTATGATTTTGCGGTTCTGCGGCTTTCAACTTTTGTGATTTATTGGATGGATTTTCAGAGGGGTATGGGGACGAAAAAAGCAGCCTCCGATGAAGCTGTCCCCTTGTGCAGAATCGTTGAAGATTATCGAACCTTTGCCGAGGATTTCAAGAGAGTGTTGGAGTTTGTGGAGTGGTTGGAAGAGGTGGATTAACGCATATTCCGTAAAATTGGGTCGGATTTTCTTGATTATTTGAAAATTATGACTAAATTTGCAACAATTCTAAGGAATTAAGTGAGTTAAAAAGCAAGTGTTCTTTCCCTAAAGGGAACACTTGCTTTTTTTGCTGTTTTACCGAGGGGGTGCTACGAAAGGGTATCTTGTTCTTTCACTCACTTATGACATTATAGTTAACCCTTAGAATTATGAGAGCAAAGAACCACTTTGTGATAGTCGCCATTGAGGTGGAGGTTATCAAACTTGTCAAAGTGCGAGCCTACAAGCGAGTACGTTTCGGCAAGGTTGAGAGAGTCCGCAGCCACTACAGACGTTATTAGGGTAATATCTGTATCTGGCCGCCACTCTGAGCCGTAAGGCTCTCTGCTTCACCCCTCGGTTTTTTTATTGTGTCAAACTTTTTGAAGTATCAAGTTGTCCTCCAAAGCCCAACGTGATACCGTAATATTCATATCATCTTAATCTTTTGTATTATTGTAATTGCGATAGTATCTTTCTTCCAAGTGGTGTAATGCTTGCTGTGATTAGTTTGTTTTGCTCGTCAAAATGGCATTTAATGTAACCGGCATTTTTTAAAGACAATAATGATTTGGTGCATTCACGGTATACGGACATATCTCCGCCTACTGCTAGAGTTTTTAAAATACTTTCTTCTGTGCGTGACATAATATTAAATTTTATGGTTATTCGGATAATAGTCCTGCTCCTATAAGAGCGGAGTCCAATTCATAAGTGTCAACAATAAATCGATACTCCTCTTTATATTCGCCTTTTATTGTGAATGAATATGAACTTTCCTTATTACGAAGAATCTCAATCCAAGAATAATGCTTTGATTCCCAAGTGACATTTTCCGATTTATCATCTATGTCTTGAAATCCAAATGTGTAACCAAATTCGCAATAAATGTAATACGCTTTTCGGTTCGCTACATCAATTATTTTTGAGCCTTGCTTGGCAGGACTGCCATATTCATTCAGCGTCATATCAGGAGTGTTATCGCAATACTCATCAATCACAATTTTACCAGTTATTCTGTCATTAGCTCCTTTAAGCAACATTACATAGACTTTAAGATGTCAATAACTTCCCAACTGCCATACATATTCTCTTGGTTTTGTTTGTTATTTCCACATCCTGCGAATAGTGGCAGTAACAGAATTAAAATTAATACTTTTTTCATAAAAGTGTTTGTAATAGCCTGGCTCCGATGGCGGTGTTGTGGTATAAAACAAAAGTGTGAAGCCATTTCATCTATCTGACAGGAGGTTTAGCAGAACCGTAGGCAAAATAAATGACTGATACTCCACACTCGCTGAGATATGGAGCATCAGTAGCGAAACGCTATGAGGACAATATACCTTAGCAAGTGCGAAATGTCCCCGTCACCCCTTGCCTTTTTGAAACTGCTAATTTCCTGTCAAGGTAACACGAAAACACTTTCGCTAATATGTCCATCAAGCCTATAAAATGACTTGATGTAACAAAGATAATGATTTAGTCCGTAAAAAGATACGAAAAGTTATTTTTTGTGCGGTGACGTGATAAGTGTGCCTTTACGGATAATGCACTTTTTGCCGTTGTAAGGGTGGCTTTCAGTGAGACCGTAGTTTTTAAGGTAGTTGTAGGAAACGCCTAAGGTGTCCCTATCCCAATTGTCGGTCAGAGCTTTGATGTTACCGTAGTAATAATGTTGTCCGTTCAGTTCAAGGTGGACAACGTTCCTTTCTTGTTTATCCATATCGCAAAGGTCGGTAAAATGTTGCGGATATTCAATAATGGCAACAAGAAAATTTTGTAAACCCTTGCTGGTATTAAATATTAGCACTATATTTGTGCCATTGAAAGCCCTTTGGAGGAAAGATGGACGAATGGGGGGAATATAACAAAGGCTATAACTGTTTTGATATATTGTGATTAAAGATATGGATAAGGTTGTGATTTTGGCTCGTGTCAGCACTGACAAGCAAGAGTATGAAAGGCAGTTGGTGGAACTTAGAGACCACTGCAACAAGATGGGTTGGGATGTCGTGAGGGAGTTCTCTAACAAGGTGTCGGGAGCGGTCAGCATCGAGGACAGAGAAGAGATTATGTCTCTTGTGGAATATGTGAGGGCTAACGAGGTCAAAAGGGTCGTTTGCCTTGAAATCAGCCGTCTTGGCAGGAACACTCTTGAAGCCTTGAAAGTAATCCAAATCCTCAACGATAACAAGGTCAGTCTCTACGTCAAGAATTACAATTTGGAAACCCTTACGGCAGATGGCAAGGTTAATCCGGTAACGAGTTTGATTTGCACCATTCTGTTGGAGGTCGCTTCAATGGAACGTTTGACCATCAAGGAGCGGATGGCATCTGGCCGTGACCAATATATTGCCAAGTGCCGTAGAGAGGGAATAAAGATGGGAAGGCCCAGTGAATATAGGAAAAGCCTTGACGAATATAAGGCGCAGTATCAAAAGGAAATTTCATTGTTGAGGAAAGGCATCAGCCTACGGAACATATATTCTTTGACGGGAACAAGCGTGAATACATTGCGGAGGCTTAGAAGTATGTTTGTGATTTGATACCTTTTTTGTATTTTTATATTGGTTCACACTGCTGATCTGGAATGAAAAAATAAGCCGAAAGGCATAATAATTTTCCGTAGGATATGATATAAAGGATTATGTGACATAAAGGATAAAAGCGTCCTTGGCGTACAAGAACTCGTGGTCGTGGTGATTCCGAGTGCCGAAGAGCCTAATAAGAGAGAAAAATCCGCTCTGTGATGAAAAAGGATTACGAGGCTTTCTTGGATAAGATGGGAGTTGAAAGCCTCAACGATAGAATGATGGTTATAGACTATGTAAAAGACTTATTTGAGATAGCCACAATTGAAATAATGAATAATCAAGGAAACGATGATAGATTACAGTAACATAAGAAAAGGTAACCACTGCATAATTTGGACAAGGGTGTCAAGCAAGTATCAGGAGGATAATGGAGGCAGTCTTGACACTCAAAAGGAATTGTGTGAGGAATATGCAAAGACGCATAATTTGGCGGTGACAAAATATTTTGGAGGGCAGCACGAAAGTGCCAAGACACCGGGAAAATTGGTGACTGAGATGACTGCCTATGTCAAGAAGCATACAGAGGTCGCTACGGTCTTGATTTCGGAATTCGACCGCTTTTCAAGAATCGTTTGGCAGGCTACAAAGATGCTGGAGGATATGCGTACTTTGGGAATCATTGTGATTGCCGTGAAATATGGCACGGACACAAGAACAAAAGAGGGGATGATGATGGCTCAACAGATGCTTTCGATGGCGCAGTGGGACAATCAGAATCGTACAGATAAGTTTGTCGGTGGTCGCCAAGGTTGTCTTCGGAGTGGAGCTTGGTGTGAGAAAGCCCCGTTAGGCTATCGTAAAGATGGAAAGAGCCGTAATACTTGGTGTTACCTGAATGATGATGGAAAACTCCTTAAAAAGGCGTTCAAATGGAAACTGGGAGGGATGTCTAATGCTGAAATTTTATCCAAATTGTCTATGATGGGATTGGAAATTTCAAAGCAGGAATTACATAAGATTTTGGTCAATCCATTCTATGCCGGGAAGATTACGCATAAACTGATAAACTATGAAATGGTGGATGGACAGATAGAGCCGGCGGTGTCGTATCCCAACTTTTTAAGGGTTCAAGAGATATTGTCGGGCAAGACTGGGAAATATACCCACAAAAAGCATAATGAAGAATGCCCGTTGGTCAAATACGTGCTTTGTGGAGAAGATGAAACGCCATTCACGGCTTATTCAAGGCGCAAGAATGATAGGGTTTATTACTACTATAAATGCAATAAGATAGGGTGTAAGACAAACGTATCTGCAACGGAAATGCACAACAAATATGAAGACTTGTTGCCTGGGTATGACCTATCAAAGAATATGTTGATGAACTTTTCAGACTTGTTGAAAGAATCATTCGAGGGCGTTTCAAAAGAGCAAGAGGAAAGTCGGAGCCAGTACAAGAAACAGTTGTCTCAACTTGAAAAGAACATTAAGACAGTCAAGACACGCCACGCCATAGGTGAGGTGTCTAATGAGGACTATTCCGAGATAATGAAAGATTTCAATGAGCGTATGGATGAAATCCTGCTGAACTTGGAAAATGTCGGGAATAATTTATCGAACTTTGAGAAAGTCATTCCCTTGATAATCGCAAAGGCTTCTGATTTAAGAAGTTTGTGGAGAGACGGGGACTATGAGACCAAGCGGAAAATCGAATATCTTGTCTATCCGAACGGAATATTTTGGGATAAGAAAAATCGCAGTTATCGAACCGAAAACAGGAACTCTGTTTTTGATTTATTGGATGGATTCTCAGTGGGTTATGGTGACGAAAAAAGGACAGCCTCAAACGAGACTGTCCCCTTGTGCGGGTGAAGGGACTCGAACCCATACGCTTGCGCACCAGATCCTAAGTCTGGCTTGTCTACCAATTTCAACACACCCGCAAGGCCTTTCGGCGGGGGAATCTAGATGATGATAGGGATTCCGCGGGGAGGTCGGGCGATTGGAAGCTGCCCTTGCTCCGAGTCCGAAAGGATTGCAAATATATGGAGAAATCTATTAATATTCAAATAAATCTTTTGGTATGATAGATCCATTCGGCGGGCTCAGGGGCCGCATTGGGTGGTAGTGCTGTGAAATGTCCCTTCGATAGGCTCAGGAACCGCACCGAGTGGTAGCGTGAAGGAATGTCCCTTCAACGTGATCTGGGATTGTGTTGAGTGATAGTGTGGAGAGAAGTCCCTTCGACAGGCTCAGGGACCGTATGTGGAAGAGAAAAGCCTTTTCAATTGGCTTTGGGATCACCGGTGTCGGCACCGCTTGTCTCGGTGGTACCGTCATCGGTGCCGCCGCCGACTCCGGTGACGGTTTCGAGAGCCTGAAGAGTTTTCTTCTCCTCGGCGGAGAGGTCTTCGGTCAAAGTGGAGGAATAGTCAAGTTCCTTTTTCTTGTTCTCTATGGCTTCCTGAGACAATTCCGTCTGCTTGATGGCCTGCTCCACACCTTTCTTGAATATGTCGTGGATGGCGGTGGTCAGGCTGAGCGTCAGGCTGTTGACCTGGTCATCGAACAGAGGGATGTTGCGGCTCTTGTACTTTGTCTTGCCGAGTTTCCATTTCCAGTCATCGAACGTGCCGTTGAGGTTTATGCCGAACTTGAACGGGATCGGGGATCTGAGGGCGGAGAGATGGTATTTGAATTTTTGGTCGAAGCCTTGCAGGCCACTTGCGGCGAGCGAGTAACGGTCGATGTCCAACAGGAATGGGAAGATCTCCAGCTGGTTGTCCTTGATGATGCCTCGGATGGACAACGACTCTATGTGGGTGGAGTCTTTGTCCTTGAACATCAACGTTCTGCGCAGCTTGTTAAGATCTTCGCTCTCGGCCAGTGAGAGATCCCGGCCATCTATCTTGACGATGCCGCTCAGGGACGGAAGCACGATATTCATAGATGTGTCTATCGCACTTGTCGCGGCAATCTCGCAGTCGAGAAGTCCCTTGAAAGACTTGAGCATAGGCACGATGCTGTCCACTGCCGGGAACAGCTGGATCACCTTCTCGGCGGTGATGCCGGCGAGTGTCAGGTCGAATCCGGCCTTGAGGTCTTTCTTGGTGCGGGTCGAATAGAACCCTTCCAGATAGACATCGCCCATATTCGTTGTCGCGAGAGTGTTTGTCGCCTGGAGGCAGCGCTCCTTCATCACCAGATCCGAAGCCACCCAAGTCGTCTCAAGGTTTGAATATCTTATCTTGTTGGCCTCCAGAGTGACCTTGGCGTTGAGGTTGGACGGCAGCACGAGAAGCGATGTCGTGACGGTT
>CAVBMN010000024.1:0-28040 GCA_963596515.1 bacterium | reverse complement strand
AGCTGCCTTTCGCAACCTCTCTGATATATACGCCTTCCGGAGAAGAAAGTTTCATCTTTTTCAACATATCATCCACGGAATCATATTTCAGAACCTTGGCTAGGCCTTCATTAAGATCGGACATGGAGATTCCCAGAACCGCTCTCTTCACTGAACCAAAGTCGATAAGGTCACCAACAACCTTCTTCACGATGTTCACAGGCACGGCGAATGAATATCCCGAATAAGCCCCCGTCTGTGAAACAATGGCAGTGTTGATGCCGACCAGTTCGCCCGTCTTGTTGACAAGCGCTCCTCCGGAGTTTCCAGGGTTGACAGCCGCATCGGTCTGGATGAACGACTCGATCTGGATGCCGCCGTTGTTCTCCCTCGGGTCATGCGCCATGGAACGTCCCTTGGCGCTAACGATACCTGCGGTGATGGTCGATCTGAGCTGGTAGCCGAGAGGACTGCCGACCGCCAGAACCCACTCTCCGAGCCTCAACTGGTCTGAATCTCCGAACGGAAGGGTAGGAAGTCCCTGCGCGTCAATCTTTATCAATGCGACATCCGTGGCCGGATCCGTACCGATGACCTTTGCGTCATAAACCTTATTGTTATTCAGAGTGACCTGAACCTTCGTGGCGTTGGCCACAACGTGGTTGTTGGTCACTATGTAGCCGTCAGGACGGATGATCACACCTGATCCGCTGCCCTGCTGTTCCCTTGTCTGAGGACCTTCGTCACCGAAGAAGAAACGGAAAAACGGATCTGTCATCTGATACTGCTGAGTCACAGTCACTTCCACATAAACGACCGCATCGACGGCGGCCTCGGCCGCGTAGGTCAGATCCGGATAGTCTGACTGTGCCAGATTGACAGTCTTCGTGACCGTTCCGTTCTCAGTCCTTGTCACATTGTCTCCCTCATTCACGGTGGCCGCCTTGACGACACCGTATGCCGCCAGCACGCTGAACAATACTGACAGCACCACTGTTACCAAACCTTTTTTCATTTCTGACATATTATTAAAATTTATCAATATTCAATCCTTGATCCGCTACTGCGAAACTAAATATTCTTTAATTCCAGGCATTCGGACGCTGTCGCCTAAGCCCAAGGCAAAAAATCAAATATGATGCCATAATATTAAGGGAATATTCGTATATTTGCCTTTCACAGAGCCCCCACTATGGGAGTTCATTCAGAATGAAATATTAAAAACACTACGAATATGAAATTCATCGTTTCAAGCACTGAACTTCTGAAAGGATTGATGGACATCTCAAAGGCCATCCCGGCCAAGTCCGCCCTGCCGATCCTTGAAAATTTCCTGTTTGACCTAAAAGGTAACGTCCTTGAAGTGACCGCGTCAGATTCCGAGCTCACTCTAAGAACTGAAATAGAGGTGGATACAACCGAGGAGGAAGGAAAGATCGCCGTTCCGGCAAGACACATCATAGATCTCTTGAAAGAGCTTCCGGACCAGCCGGTTTCGATCAAGACAGCAAGCGACAGTTCCATTGAGTGCAACTGGACCAGCGGAAACTCCGTGCTACCGTTCTTCCCTGCAGAGGATTATCCTGAGATCAAGGGCACCAGCGAGGACGCAGAGCGGATCGAGTTCCCGGCCGACAGCCTCATCGAAGGCATCAACAGTACCATCTACGCGACAGCGGATGATGAGATCAGGCCGGCGATGAATGGTATCTTCTTCGACTTCAGCTCGGAATCGACAACCCTTGTGGCTTCCGACTCACATAAGCTTATCTGTTACACGGCCAAGGAAGTCAAGACTTCAGAAAAGTGCTCGTTCATCCTGCACAAGAAGCCTGCGGCTGTCCTGAAATCCATCTTGGGGAAAGATGACGGAACCGTTGAGATCTCGTTCGACTCAAGCACCGTCCTCTTCACATTCGGAAGAACCACTATGGTATGCAGACTGATCGTCGGCAAGTATCCTAAGTACCGCGATGTGATCCCTCAGAACAACTCCAGCGTGCTTAAGATCGACAGGGCGATGTTCCTGAACACGGTCAGACGTGTGGCTGTCTGCGCCAACAAGGCCTCCAACTACATCAAGCTGGACCTCAAGCCAGGACAGATAGAAATAACCGCACAGGATCTCGGTTTCGCTATCGCCGCCTACGAGAAAGTAACCTGCGACTACAACGGGGATGAACTCTCTATCGGCTTCAAATCGACCTTCCTCACCGAAATCCTCGCCAATATGAGTTGCGAGACCATCGTGATGAAGTTCGCCGACGCCCGTAGGGCGGCACTCATCATTCCTTCCGAGGATGACGCCGAAAGCGGAAAGATCTGCGGAATCCTTATGCCGATTATGGTTTAAACGCTGATCCAAGGCTATGGAACTTTCACTTAAAAGGCCTCTGCTTTTCTTTGACATCGAGAGCACGGGCCTTAATATTGTCAACGACTGCATTGTAGAACTCAGCTTTGTCAAGGTATTCCCCGACGGACATCACGATGTGAAGACCTGGAGGGTCTGCCCGTGGGACTACACTCTCCGCAAACAGCATCCGATCAATCCTGAAGCCAGTCAGGTTAACGGGATCAAGGATGAGGATGTGGCTGGAGAGAAGAAGTTCATCGAGATAGCGGCAGAGGTCGTGGATTGGCTGAGAGACAGCGATCTGGCCGGATATAATTCAACAAAGTTCGACCTCCCTATGCTGTCCGAGGAACTTGAGAGGGTGCGTGCCTATTGTATGCGCAGACTTGCTGATCCGAAAAACACTCCTGAGAACAAGGTGAAGGCGCAGGCCACCCTTGAGGCCACAGACATCGACCTTCACTCCAAACAGATGATAGACGTGCAGACGATCTATCACTATATGGAGCCTCGCAACCTCAAGGCTGCCTACAGATTTTACTGTGGCGGAGAGGATTTCGAGAACGCCCATTCAGCGGAGGCCGACACAATGGCGACATACGAAGTACTCAAGGGGCAGCTGGATATGTACCAGACGCCGAGCAAGTACCACGAGCAGGTTCTAAAGAACGATGTGGACTTCCTGTCCGGTGTTGCCGGCCGTCCGCGCACCGTGGACTACGCCGGAAGACTGATTCTTGGCAAGAACGACGAGCCGACAATCAGTTTCGGAAAACACAAGGGAAGAACCGCTCGTGAGGTCTATGAGACAGAGCCGGCCTACTTCGCCTGGATCGAGAACGGCGAATTCACGATGGATACCAAACGCCAGTTTGCTCGCCTGAAAGAAAAATTCGACAAGGAGAAGAAAGAGGCTGCGAAAGCCCGTGAAGCCGAGCTCAGTAAACCGCTTGAGGGAGAAGCGTTTGACAATGCCGTGGCTGGTCTGAAGGACAAATTCGCCGGCAAACTCTTTTAACCGTCGGCATACGTCACTTCCTGCGGTAAATTGATTTATGAATATAATAGTAAAGACATCTTCCGGCCACATCACAGTACGCCCTGACACTACGTGGGAGAAGGACAACGAGGATTTCTACCCTCCCGAGTTCGTGGATGGGTTGACATATTCCCCGGTCATTTTTGCCAGAGTTCTGAAGCCCGGCCGCAGTGTCGGGAAGAAGTTCGCCTCAAGGTACTACGATAGCGTAGGTTACGGTATGCTTCTCTACCCGGAGAATATGCTTGACGACACTCCGGAAGGTTACGCCCAAGCCATCTGCCTGGACCACACATCCTTCCTGCCCGCGCCGACGTTTCCGCCGCAAAGACTGGAAGAAGATGGCCGGTTCAGCCTATTCAGAAATGAAGCTGAACTTTTCACTTTCGACCACCCATCTCTGAATATGATAGAGGACGCTATCGTGCAGGCCACAAAGTTGCTCTACATCCGTACCGGCGACCTGATCGCCATAGAGCTGACTGACCGCAAGCCGCTGGCAACCCGTCCCGATACCAGCACCCATATCACCGGCACTTTCGGGCACGATAAAGTACTTGATTTTCAGATTATTTTCTAAGTAACATTTTGTGATGGCCCTTTGTTCAGTGAAGTGTCACCACAAACCCTCCGCGCTTCGCGCTCCGTCCCTCCCAAGCTTCGCTTGGGCCCCTCCCGCTTATAGCCGCGGGTGGCTAAGGTTTGTGGTGGCACTTCACTGAACCAGCGCGGTAAAGAATAAAAGATAGAATTGAATAGAACTGAACAGGTTGGCATTGCAATACTAAATAAACAATAGAAACACAATAGCAGCCGAAAAATCAAAAGTCAGATTTTGGTAACGTGCAAAATCTGATTTTTGCCTTTTTTCGGCTGCTTGTTAACACATTATCGCTTTGGCAAGCTCAGCGACCAGTTGTTTCAACGACGTGCTCGGCGACCGGTCATTTCATAATGAAGTTCAGCAAGTTATGCCATCAGGCGGCGGAAGCCTTTGGCGATGCGCTCAAGGCCTTGCTGGAGACGGGCGCGAGGACAAGCGATGTTGATTCGCATAAAGCCGTCGAGGCCGTACATCACACCGGAGTTGATCCAGACCTTTTCGTTAAGCAGCAGACTGTTCTCTATGTCATTTGCGGACATCTTCAACGTGCTGACATCCACCCAGACAAGGTACGTTCCCTCCAGCTTGCTGACAGGGAACTCTGGAAGATTCTCCTCGAAGAAGGAAAGCAATGCGCGATAGTTGCCGTAAAGATATTCATTGAGTTCCTTGAGCCACGGCTCGCCCTCGTTGTAGGCCGCCTGAAGGGCAAGGACACCGAAAGGATTCACATCGCAGAGTTCATTGATGTTGATGACCCTGTCTATGATCTTTTTCCAGTCTGGATTGTTCGTGATGATGTTGGAGATTCCAAGGCCGGCGATGTTGAACGACTTGCTTGGAGAGTTCATCGTGATGGTGTTGTCCTGAGCCGCTTGCGAGAGCGAGGCCATCGGAGTGAAGTGATAGCCAGGCATTTCCAGTTCGCAATGGATCTCATCGCTGATGACGATCACACCGTTCCTGCGGCAGATGTCGGCCACCCTTTCCAGATCCTCGCGAGGCCATACACGTCCGCAAGGGTTGTGAGGATTGCAGAACAGAAGCACCTTGGCCATCGGGTCAGCGGCCCGTTTCTCAAGATCCTCGAAATCAATGTACCAAGTGGCCTGATCTCCTTCCGTGTCATAGATCAGCTTGTTGACCGAGAGCTCGCACAGATTGTTCTTCGCCGTGGAGAAGAAACAGTTGTAAGCCGGGCTTTGGATGATCATCTTAGGCAGCTCTCCGTGCGGGCCACGGCCACGGTTCGGCTTCTCGACCACCTCACCGTCAACAATCTCGTACTGTGTCAAAGCCTTGACAACCACAGACATCGCCGGTACGACTCCAGGAATGTAAAGGTACCAATCTTTCTCCGTGTGCCATCCTCTGCGACGCTCCCACCAGTTGATGGCGGCCTCGTAATAGGAATCCGGCACGTGAGTGTAGCCGAAAATCTCCTGATCAACCCGCTTTCTCAGAGCATCCACAATCTCCGGAGCCACCTTGAAGTCCATATCCGCCACCCAAAGCGGAATCACATCCTCTGAAATCGGCCCTACAGGGCTTTCAGCATCCCACTTGACGCAGTTCGTGCCACGTCTGACCGTCATCTCGTCAAAATTATATTTTCCCATAATATTACAATAACATTTTCAAATTTCCTTTCTTGCTCTCAAAATTGCTTCCTGCCTGAAAATCAAAGCATTCATATTCATAAAGTCCGGCATTGCCCTGACATAGGCAAGCAATTTCGGGTGAACAGACTTCGAAGATAGCAAAAATCCATTAAATTTGCGAAGTATGAAAATCTTTGAATATATTTTCTTGGCGGCGGCGCTTGCGGCAAGTGTCTGCGGCTGCGCACAAAAAAATGGCGAAATGGCAGTCTCAAACGAGTGCGAGCCGCTATTTATGAATATAGAAGCACTCCCGGAGGGAGGATATTCAGTGATCTCGATCTCGCCGTTTGACGGAAGCAGAGACACTCTGAAAATCAACAAGCCGCTGAACCGGCTGATCGTGATGAGCACTTCCTACATAGGATTTCTGGATGCCATCGGGGCGGACTCGGTGATCGTGGGGGTCTCGGGCGGTGAATATGTCTGCGACTCTTCCGTGACGGCCGGTCTGAGCAACGGGACTGTGGCGGACATAGGCTACGACGCAAGCCCCGACTACGAGAAGATTATGGCATTGAAGCCGGACCTTCTCCTGACATATTCAGTCTCTTCAGTCAAATCGCAGTTCCTTTCAAAACTTGAATCGTTGGGAATCAAGACTTTCATCGTCAACGAGCACTTGGAGCGCCACCCTCTCGCCAGGGCGGCCTACGTCCGTCTTTTCGGAGCATTGACTGGGAATATGTCAGCGGCGGACTCGGTGTTGGATGTCGTCTCGGAGAACTACATTTCACTACGTGATTCTGTCCAATGCCGATTGGGTGCGAACAATGGATTGAATGCCGGCAAGGCAGAACAGGAGTCCTGTGAAAAAGGGATGATGACTAAAAAGCCGAGAAAGATTCTGGTCAACATCCCGTACAAGGACCAATGGTTCGTTCCTGGTCAGGAAAGTTATCTCACGACCCTGTTCAAGGACGCCGGCGGCGAGATTCTCGGAGCCAAGGCCGGGAGTTCAGTCTCCGGCCAGATCTCAGTCGAGGCGGCATATTCATTGTCAAAGGAAGCGGACCTTTGGATGAATGTCGGTTGGTGCCAGACGTTGGAGCAGCTTCTTTCCGTCAATCCACTGTTCGAGGACTTCCTCAGGAATATTCAAGAGAACGCCGCCGCAAGAGGTTATTGTTCAGGCAAAGACAATTCTGACGCAGCCTCTGCCCACGTTGTATGGAACGACAACAAACGCCTCAACGCCAAAGGCGGCAACGACTTCTGGGAAAGCGGAGTTGTCCGCCCAGACCTCCTTCTCCGAGACCTCGTCGGGATATTCAACAGGAACGAGAACTTTGCCCCTGTTTACTATAGGGTGATCAAATAGATGACCTCTCCGTGCGTGAAACAGGCACAATCACTCACGAAAGGCATCAAACCGACATCCCGTGCGTAAAACAGAGTTTCTAACGCACGAAGCACTTCAACAAGTGACCTCCGACAGGGTCGGTTTCAATCACCGCCCAAGCAGAAACAATTGTGAGGCGCGGGTGCGTGGGAGGGTCTGGAGGTTGGTGATATCTTTGGCGGTGAGGCCAGCGTCAACGCGGATGGAGCGGAGGGCTTCGGCGGCGGCATCGAAGGCGAGGGACGGAGTGTTGTTGTTCTCGCTGAGGTGACAGAGGAACAGGTTCTTGAGGCCGGGATGCCAGAAGCGGCGGATGGCTGAGGCGCACTCGTCGTTGCTCAGATGGCCGTTGCCCTGACATATTCTCATCTTAAGCTCGTGAGTGTAAGGGCCGCCGATGAGCATTCCGGAATCGTAGTTCGACTCGAAAACCACGGCGTTGGCCTTCCGGGCATATTCAATTGCCTCGTCCGTCACCCTGCCGGCGTCGGTCATCAGAAAGAACCTTACCCCTGACCACTCGATGAAATAGCCTACCGTCTGTGTGGCGTCGTGCGGCACGATGAAATGACTGACCAACGGGAGTTCATCTTCGGGAATATCACTCCGCAGGTTGATTCTGACAGGTCCTTCGTCCGGAAGCACACAACGGTAATCCGAAATGTAATCTTTTGTGAACGTGTGATGTGCAAGCGCATCGTGAAGAACAGCTGTCGCATAGACCGGTTTCTTCAGATGTTTGCAGTATGATCCGAGATGACGGATGTGGTCCAGATGATCGTGAGTGACCAGCACGGCCTGAAATGAATCCACATCGAAGCCGTTTTCCGTCAGTGTCTTCTTCAAGCGTCTATTGCTCACACCAGCATCAATAAGAAGTCCGGATCTGCCATCGGAGAGAAAATAGCAATTGCCGCAACTGCCGCTGGATAGACTCAGGAACTTAAGCATCACTTCTTCTCCTCCTCACAATATTTCGAGATCACGCTGTAGGCATCCCCGACACCTAACTCTCCAGCACGGGAAAGATCGATGCATCCCTTCTCTTTGTCTTTCAGATAGATGAGAACAAGACCTCTATTATAGTAGGCGTCACCCATATAAGGATAGACATTGATGGCCTTCGTGTAACTGTCCACGGACTCCACGAACTTGGAGGACAGACAATAAAGGTTTCCGAGATTGAAATAGACGTACGGGATTCCAGGTAGGATCCTGTCGGCGGCCTGCATATCTTCGATGGCTTCAGAATAGTCATAAGACCGGCTCACCTGATCACGCACACGGGCTCTGGTCGTTCCCTTGTCATCCATAGTCAAAGTCTGGACGTTGTTCTCAATGGAAGAAATGAAATCGATCATCTCGGCACGGAGGACTCCCCTGTTCAAATAGTAAAAGGCCTTGTAGTACTCTGAATATTTTCCCTTGCTGTCAGCATTCACCGCTGCATCGAACTGGTTCAATGCCGAGGTGAACTGTTTTGACTGCACATCGTAAAGTCCTCTGATGAAAGCCCTGTCGGCATCTGTAAGGGATTTAGGATCACCGGCGGCCAGATAGGAATCACCATAGATCGATGCGTCGATTCCGTGCGCGAACTCAGGCTTGACAAGCGAATCAGAATTGGACACTGTCATCACAATCGGAGAGTCTGAGATGAATTTGTCGATCAAAGGATTCTCGTAGCGATGCCTGAGGGCAAAGTTCTGATTGTCACGCTGAACAGCCAGGCTGAACTTGTAGAGTGATTTCAGACGTATGTTGATGTCCCGGTTCTGAAGAAGCTCGTTATCGAAATCCTTCTTGGCGAAATCCGCGTCCAAAGCGATGAGGGAGCTGTACTTCTTGGTCGTGTCGGCGAACGAGCCCTCATCCGTGGCGTTCTTCGCTCGGTATTCCTGCACCTTCTTCTGAGCGGTGTCGTAATCCTGCTTGGAAGATTTGGTCCGCCCGAGCATATTCTTGACATAAGATCTGTTAAGATATGCCTTGGCGAAATCCGGGTAGAGCTCAATGGCCTTGTCGTAGTCGTCAAGGGCATCCATCCAGCGTCCCATCTGGACAAAGTACGAAGCACGGTTATAGTAAGCGAGCACGTTCTCTGGATTGATGTTTATGACGTGATCCATATCCGCGAGCGCATCCTCCATATTCCCGACCTGCGCGTTGATAAGGCTTCGGTTATAGAGAGTCAGCGCATTGCCAGGCTCGTCCCTCAACACCCTGTTAAGATCATTCATAGCAGCGTTGTAGTTGTTCTGGTCGTAGTACATCAGCGCCCTGTTGAAATAGGCGAAAGTGTTGGTCGTGTCCAGGCCGATAGCCTTATCCATATCAGCGATGGCATCCTTGAAATCATTCCGCAACGCATAGACACGGCCACGGCGAATGTAGCCTTCAGGATCGAAACGATCAAGCTTTATCGCCCGGTTGTAGTCCTCAAGAGCCTTTGTAGTGTCACCGAGGAACAGGTAGGAAGCGCCTCTGTTCAGATAAGCGGACGGGTCTTTGGGTTCCTTCCTGATGTAGCGGTCGAAATCCGAGACGGCATTGTCGAACTGCTGGGCCAGAAAATACGTCACTCCTCTGCTGAAATACAATCCGTTGAGTCCCGGACGCAGCTCCATCGCACGGTCCAGGTCCTTCAATGCCTCATCATACTTTCCGAAACGGCTGAGAGTGATGGCCCGGAAGTGGTAGCCATTGGTGAATACCGGATTCAGACGCACGGAAGTGTTGAAGTCAGCCTGCGCGCCACGCAGATCACCAAGATTGTACTTGGCGATGCCCCTATAAAAAAATGTCCAGCAGTCAGTGGAATCCAGACGTGCAAGCACATTGAAATGGCTGATGGCCTCCGAGTACTTTCCGTCCGAGAGAGCCGCGCGGCCTCTGAAATTAAACACATCCTTGTCGTACTGAGCGTTGGCGATCCAAGCGAGGCACAACAGGAAAAACAGAGACAGCACAGATCTTTTCATATAAATATTTTTTACTTTAATACTTAAATTACCTATTTTTGTCGTTTGCAAAGATAAACATTTATCGTGCCTTGAAGACGCTTTTAAGTAAATTTTTCATATTCGCTATCCTCGCGGTGTCCGCCGGGGAGGCTTTGGCGCAACAGACAACCACCAAAATGGTACCGTCTGGGCGCAACGCCGAGAAGATAATCTCCGCCGAAAATCTGCAAAGACAAGTCGAATACCTCTCCGACACGACATTCAAAGGACGCTCCACCGGAAGCAAAGGAGCTGCCGAGGCCGCCCTATGGATCTCACGAAGATTCGAGAAGGCCGGACTTTTGCCGTTTGACGGCAGCTGGAGCAGATCCTTACCGGTCGGGAATATGGTGGGACGCAATATTCTTGGATTTCTCCCGGGAAAAAGAGAAGGGGCAAAGGAATGGTACACGATCGTGACCGCCAACTATGACAGCCACGGGATAATAGACGGTAACATCTATCCTGGAGCCGACAGCAACGCCTCCGGAGTCGTGGCGATGCTGAGCATAGCGGATATGTTCAACAAGATGAAAAGCTACGGCAGGTCCTACGGGAAAAACATAATATTCGTCGGCCTTGACGCAAGGGAGAAAAATTCCGCCGGTGCCGAGGCTTTATGGAAGGACATCACAGACGGCAACCTAAAGGATCCGGTCAGCGGAGAGACAATCACCAAGGACAAGATCAACGCCGTGGTTGTCCTTGACATACTCGGAAGCTCGCTGGAGCCACTGCGCAAAGACAGAAAGGACTACCTGATAATGCTGAGCGGCGGACAGTACACCTTTGAGCTCACAAGGGCCAACGAGGGCAAGGATCTTGGACTGGACATTTCCACAAGCTACTATGGCAGCAAGAATTTCACCGAGATGTTCCACGGCAGGGTCGGCGATCAGAAAGTGTTCACGGGAAACGGGGCGACCTGCGTCGTGTTCACGTCCGGAATCACGATGAGAACCAACAAGGTCACTGACACGGCCGATTCCCTCGACTACGAAGTTTTACGCAAAAGAATATTCCTAATCTTCCACTGGTTGGAAAAAATACTCTGACAATGAAAGAATTCTGGTCAATGATCAAGCGCTATGTGGCGCCCTTCAAGAAATATCTCGCCGGCTCGATTATATTGAATATCCTGTCGGCGGTGTTCAACATCTTCTCGTTCGCGATCATCGTGCCGATCCTGCGCATCCTGTTCAAGATCAACGAGACGGTATATTCATTCACGCCGTGGGACGAGGTTTGGAATATGCCGTTCAAGGATCTCGGGGACGCGTTTATGGCAAACGTCTATTGGATGCTGGAGCAGCAGATCTCCGCTGTGGGCGCTTCCACAGTGCTGCTCTTCCTGTGCATATTTCTGGTCGTGATGACAGCACTCAAGACAGCCTGCTACTTCGGCTCGTCCGCCGTGATGGTGCCGATCAGAACCGGTGTTGTGAAGAACATCAGGATGGACATCTACAACAAGATCCTCGCCCTGCCGCTCGGCTTTTTCTCGGAGGAGAAGAAAGGCGACATCATCGCAAGGATGAGCGGAGACGTGCAGGAGGTGGAGAACTCGATCACCGGTTCCATCGAGATGCTCATCAAGAATCCTATCCTCATCATCTTCTATTTCGCTGCCTTGCTGGTGATCAGCTGGCAGATGACCGCTTTCACAATACTGTTCGCCCCGGTTATGATGTGGGTGATGGGTGTCGTGGGCAAGAACCTGAAAAGGAAATCGCTTGAGGTTCAGCAGCTTTGGAGCGATGTAATGGCCCAGGTGGAGGAGACACTCGGAGGACTTCGCATCATAAAGGCGTTCATTGCCGAGAAGAAAATGTCCGACAGATTCGACAACGTCACCGAGGCTATGAGGCGGAAGAACAACCGTGTGACAATCCGCCAGTCCCTCGCCCACCCTATGAGCGAGTTCCTCGGCACCGTGCTGATTATGATAGTGCTTTGGTTCGGCGGTGCGCTGATCCTTGGAGGAAAATCGACCATCGACGCTCCTATATTCATTTATTATATGGTGATTCTCTACAGCATCATCAATCCGATCAAGGATTTTGCGAAAGCCGGATACGCCATTCCTAAGGGTATGGCCTCTATGGAGAGGATCAACAAGATTCTGGACGCGGAGAACGATATCGTGGAGCCTCGGGAACCGAAAGCGTTGAACGGCTTCAACGATAGGTTGTCTTTCGAGCACGTTAACTTCCGTTACCCAGACGGACACAGGATGATTCTGGACGATGTGAGCCTGGATATTCCGAAAGGCAAGACCATCGCAATTGTGGGTGCTTCCGGAGCCGGAAAATCGACCCTCGTGGACCTTATTCCGAGATTCTACGACCCTACGGGCGGTGCCATCACGATTGACGGGATCGACATCAAGGATGTCAGGATAGCCGATCTGAGAAGTCTTATCGGAAATGTGAACCAGGAATCCATTCTGTTCAACGACACGATATTCAACAATATAGCCTTCGGAGTGGAGAACGCCACGATGGAGAGCGTGATTGAGGCGGCGAAGATTGCCAACGCCCACGACTTCATTATAGAGAAGGAAGGCGGCTACGATTTCAACATCGGAGACCGCGGCATAAAACTGTCCGGCGGACAACGACAGAGAATCAGCATAGCGAGGGCGATTCTCAAGAACCCGCCGATCCTTATTCTGGATGAGGCCACGGCATCGCTTGATACGGAGTCGGAGAAGATCGTGCAGGAGGCTCTGGACAGGCTGATGTCCACCAGAACCACAATCGCCATCGCCCACAGGCTCTCCACCATCCGTAACGCTGACGAGATCATCGTGATGGACGAAGGTAAGATCGTTGAGCGCGGCAGGCACGATGAACTGCTTGCACTGAACGGCTACTATAGGAAACTCAATGATATGCAGGCGCTTTAAGGCCAACTGCACGAAAATATTCAAAACTCACCACGATGAAGAATGTTGTCAGACAGATAAGGGTTCCGCTGCTGGAAGGACTGGAAATGATGAATATGCAGGAGTTGGATCTTGCGATGGAGAAAGGTGCGTCAAAATTCGCCGTCAGTGAGCAGAACTGGCCGAAGGACGCTCCGTACGCCCCAGACTGCAATGGTTCGATAGCCCGCACAAGGACGCATCTGGTGGTTATGTTCCACGTAAGGGGGCTCGACCTTAGGGCTACGGCGTTGGAGGACAACGGGAACAGTTGGGAGGACAGCTGCTGCGAGTTCTTTGTTACGGATCCTTATGACGGGACATACTACAACTTCGAGATGACTTGCATCGGATCGCTTCTTGCCTCGAAAAGGACAAGCAGGATCAACAAGACCCTTATCCATCCTTCCCTTCTGGCAAGCGTCATCAGGCACAGTTCCTTGGAGCGTAAGGCAGTCACAATCAACGACAGGATTTTCAGCTGGACGGTCGCGATGCTGATCCCGTTCGAACTGATCGGAATCGACAGGGACAACCTGCCGGTCAGCCTTCGCGGCAACTTCTACAAATGCGGAGACCTTACCGCACATCCGCATTTCCTCAGCTGGAACCCGATCAAGACCCCCAAGCCAGACTTCCACAGGCCTGAGTTCTTTGGCGAGTTGATCCTTAAATAAATCTATGAATATGAGAAAAAGACAGATTCTGGCCATATTGCTATTCATCCTGTACCTTTGCGCCGTGGCATACTGCTGTTTCGGGCATTTCAACGATCTGCCGCAGATCGGACAGGACAATCTGTGGGGAATCCCGATGGACAAAGTCATCCATTTCATAATGTTCTTCCCTTTCCCTATCCTTTGCTATGCGGCGTTCCGCCCACAGAGCAAGAAAAGATGGAGGGTCGTCGTCGCCGTTGCCATAGTTCTTGTCATAGGATGCGCTGTGGCGGCCGGAACGGAAATCGGACAATCCTTCACCACGTACAGGAGCGGGGATCCGATGGATTTTCTGGCGGATTTCATTGCCCTCGCCGGTGCGTCGGTAGTGACGCTGTTGGCAGAACTGCTGATATTCAAGAAATAACGCTGATATGCTCAAAAGATTAATAACCATAGCCGCTGTCGCCGGGGCGTTTACCACTGGCCTGAATGCACAATCCGTCAAGGATTTCAAAGATGCTGTTGACTCGCTCCAGACCTTGATGGTGGAAAGAACAGGAGTCTCCGCGGCCGTAAAGGCAAACAAGGTGGTCAGGAGAGGATATTCCTTGGACTTCTATTTCACTCCGGCTATGGGAGACTTTCCGTGGCGGGCAAAGGATGTGGAATGGATCAGGAAAACGCTTGCGGATCTGATGCCGGAATCCTGCTCAAAGTATGAGATCGGGAATCTGTTCGTAGGAAAGAACAGACTGGAATCTTACGCTATGCCGCAGGTGAACAGCGATGGATCACCTGTCGAGAACAAATTCAGGACAAAGGATTTCCGTAATGTTCATCCGTTCGTGACACCTGTCGGCGAACCCGACTTTGCCAAGGGTCTGGCCGGACGCAACATAGCCCTTTGGCAAAGTCACGGACGATATTTCGAGGAGAAGACCGACCGCTGGGAATGGCAGCGCGCACCGATGTTCCAGACAGTCGAGGATATGTACACACAAAGCTATGTGCTACCGTTCCTGATTCCGATGCTTGAGAACGCTGGTGCCTACGTGATGACTCCGCGCGAGAGGGATCCGCAGACCAACGAAGTCATTGCAGACAATGACCCGGCCTTCGAGGAAGGACGTGGAGAAGGTGTCAGAATTGAGGGAAGATATTCAGAGACAGGTACTTGGTCGGATGCCGGAGTGGGATTCGCCGATGCCAAGGCGACATATTCATTGCTGGAGAATCCGTTTCAGATGGGAACAGCCCGCCAGGCGGAATGCCGTGAGAACCATCGGGATAAGGCGGCCGAGGCTCGTTGGACCCCTGAGATTCCGGAGCGTGGGGAATATTCAGTGTATATTTCCTACAAGAGTCTGCCGCACAGCACACCGTGCGCCCATTACACCGTCAGGCATCTGGGTGGCGAGAGCGAGTTCATCGTCAACCAGAAGATGGGTGGCGGCACTTGGATCTACCTCGGCACATTCGAGTTCGACAAGGGGGCCGAAGGATGTGTGATCCTTGACAACAGCGTCCCCAAAGGCTACAACGTCGCGAAAAACGCCGTAATCACGGCTGATGCGGTGCGCTTCGGAGGCGGAATGGGCAAGATCGCGAGAGGACTTAAAGATCAGAATGTCAATGAATATACAACCTCCGGGATGCCGTCCTTCACGGAAGGAGCTCTCTACTGGATGCAGTGGGCCGGGGTTGACTCCACAATCCTGAGCAAATACGACAACGACTACACTTCCGACTACGGTGATCGCGGGGCGTGGGTCGGCTGGATGTCAGGCGGTTCAAGGACCAACCCCAAGGCGGAAGGTCTGAATATTCCGATAGATCTTTCGTTCGCTTTCCACACCGACGCCGGGACGACTCCGAATGATTCCATCATCGGAACCCTATCCATCTACACCTTGCTGTGCGATGGCAGCGACAAGTTCGCGAACGGTGAGGACAGGCTCCAGCAGAGGATGTACGCCGACTTCGTGCAGACAGAGATCGTTCAGGACATCAGAAAAAGCTTCAACCCGGAATGGAGCAGAAGGGGCTTGTGGGACCGTTCCTACAGCGAATCGCGAACCGCGACAGTCCCTGCGATGCTGCTTGAGCTGCTTTCGCACCAGAATTTCGCCGATATGAAATTCGGCCTTGACCCTTCATTCCGTTTCACGGTCAGCCGGGCCGTTTACAAAGGTATGCTCAAATACCTGAGCGCCCGCTATGGATGCGAATATGCCGTGCAGCCGCTTCCGGTCAATTCCTTCGCCACCTCTTTCAACGGCTCGAAGTCTGTGAGACTCAGCTGGAAATCTACACTTGATTCTCTTGAGGCTACCGCCACTCCAACCGGATATATCCTTCAGACAAGGATTGATGACGGGGCGTTTGACAACGGTCGTGTGCTGGACAACGTCAAAGTGTCCGGCGATGAGATCTCGACCGAAGTCTCAATTGTTCCCGGTCACATCTATAGCTATCGGATTGTCGCCTTCAACGATGGCGGCAAGAGTTTCCCGTCCGAGACCCTAAGCGTCGGAGTCCCGGAGTCGGGCAACGGCAAGAGTGTATTGGTAGTCAATAACTTCACCAGAGTCTCAGCACCGGCTTGGTTCGATTCTCCGGAATATGCCGGATTCAATGCCGACCTCGACGCCGGAGTTCCATACATAAGGGAAATCAATTTCATAGGTTCTCAATACCAGTTCCGCCGCGAGCTTCCTTGGCTGGATGATGACAATCCTGGATTCG
Organism: bacterium; assembly: GCA_963596515.1. Taxonomy (GTDB): domain Bacteria; phylum Bacteroidota; class Bacteroidia; order Bacteroidales; family UBA932; genus Cryptobacteroides. The sequence goes on along the minus strand of CAVBMN010000024.1, from coordinate 11,724 downwards.
GAGCTGCTTGGACAGATGAGGCCGGCAAGGTCTTCGCCGGGAATACGTTCGACTACTGCGGAATCCACGGCAAGGCTCTAATGGCGGCCGGATATTCGTTCCACTCATCAAGTGTGGCGGCATTCTCCGCCGACAGGACACTCGCAGGGAAAGACTGTGCGATAGACCTCATCTGTGGAAAGCAGATCACTACGGTGGTCGGCACGGGCAAGGTAGCGGACAGATTCCAGGTGTTCCCTACAGATCTTCAGAAGGCGATCAAGCGATACACCGAAGATGGCGGAAACGTGCTCGTCTCCGGAGCGAACATCGGCACGGATGTCTGGGACGAAATCTATCCTGTGCAAAAGGATAGCGCCTACACCGTCTCAACAAAGGAATTCGTTGAGAAAACCCTCGGCTACAGATGGATGACCAACTACGCCAGCCGCAACGCGACGGTGAAAGCCAAAGGCAATGGTTCCATCAGTCTCAGCGAGCCGGAAATTCGTTTCCACAAGGATCGTAATCCGTTCATCTACTGTGTGGAGACTCCGGACGGAATCGTGCCATCATCGGACAAGGCACAGTCTTTCCTGCGCTACAGCGACACAAACATCTCAGCAGGAACCTGCTTCGAGGGCAAAGGCTACAGGACAGTCTGCATCGGTTTCCCGATCGAGGTCATCAAAGATGAGGCCCGCACAGAATCACTGATTAAGGACATAATGAAATTTCTTGACAAATAACCAATTATGACTCCAAGAGAATCCGAACTCATCGAACTCCTGCACAAGGAAGTCAAGCCGGCCTTAGGCTGCACCGAACCGATCGCCGTAGCGCTGGCCGCCGCCAAAGCCACGGAAATCCTGAAAACAGTGGTCTCGACACTTTCTGAATATGAACTTGACGTCGAGGTCAGCGGGAATATTCTCAAGAACGGTATGGGGGTAGGAATTCCCGGAACGGGGATGGTAGGGCTTTACATCGCCTCTGCCCTCGGTGCGGTCTGCGGAAAGAGCGAGTACTATCTTGAGGTTCTCAAGGATCTGACCGACAATGATGTAGAGGCAGCCAAGACTTTGGTGGATGCTGGCAAGGTGCGGATCAAGGTCGCCGACAGCCCGAAAATTCTTTATGTCAAGGTCACGGTCGAATCCGCAGGTCATAATGCCTGGACTGTCATCGAGGACGACCACGACAGAATTGTCGAGACAGGACTTGACTCCTCTGTCAATGACTTCAGGAAAGGCTCTGACGGGGAAACACACCCTGCTAAGTGCACATTGGACTACAATCTGACAGTCAAGGAAATATATTCATTCGCCCAAAGCGCCGCATTCGAGGACATCAAGTTCATTCTGGCGGACAGGGACCTGAATCTCGCACTCGCCCGTGAAGGATTGAGCGGTGACTATGGCCTCAATGTCGGCAAGGCCATCAGGGAGAACCAGCAGGAGGTGTTCGGGGACGATTTCATCAGTTTCGCGATGGGTATGACGGCCGCCGCTTCGGATGCCAGAATGGCTGGATGCAAGCTTCCGGCTATGAGCAACTCCGGCAGCGGAAACCAGGGTATCACCGTGAGTATGCCGGTGATAGCCTATGCCCTGAAATACGATGTCGATGACGAGCGGCTGGCCAGAGCCTTGATTCTCAGTAATCTGATCGCTATCCATATCAAAGGCTATCTCGGAAAGTTATCAGCCCTGTGCGGCTGTGTGATCGCCTCGACCGGATCCGCCTGCGGAATCGTGTTCCTCCGCGGAGGAAACTACGACCAAGTCTGCTCCGCGATCAAGAATATGATCGGTAACATCACCGGAATGGTCTGTGACGGGGCAAAGGTCGGATGCGCGATGAAAGTGGCCTCCGGAGTGGCCTGCGCCGTCCAGTCCTGTGTCCTGGCCTTGAGAGGAACCTGCATCAAGGAAACCGATGGCATAATCGACAGGGACATCGAGAAAACGATCAGGAATCTCGGCAGGATCGGCTCGCTCGGAATGCAGTCAACCGATCACCTCATCCAGCAGATAATGCTCTGCAAAGAGTAGTCTAAGTTCAAATCAAGCAGCGGGGCTACGTATAACATAATCCCGCTGCCTGAAAACCTTGCACCAGTATTCAGAAAAAATTTTCCGGTATTTACAGAATACGTCCGGTAAAGGCCTTACTTGCCGGACAAAATGATGAAATCATACACTTTGTCCAACCAAACAACAATTTCACCGGATGAACAGAGCTAAGGGAACAGGCGACAGTAAGAATCTTACAAAAGACTTTCAACCACATAGCAAGCCTACGCCAGCAGAAGCCAGATCTAGCTGAAAAACTCAAAGACAATGGTACACGATTTTCACAGGAACGTGCTTTCCACGCAATTCTGTCTGGCCTTGAGATGAAGGCGTTTCGTAAATTTGCAACGACACAGACCTAAAAAACCTCGCTACGACTTACACCTTGACGTGAGTGACGTGAGTCACAGCAATTTTGTTCAGATCAAGCGGATTTTATTTCGGGTGCGAATGAGGCCGTTATGCACCCAAAGTGACTTTCTGATTGGTTTCTGGATGGTGCGGAATATTCAGAAATATAACTAACTTTGTCGCATTGAGAAACGGAGACTACGGTCATTTCCAACGTGTTGTGGAGGCTATGACGATCCGCTCGCTCAGCGAACAGGAAATTAAAGAATATTTCAGCGATATGATGACACTTGAAGATATGGAGCCTTACATCGAAGGCGGGCACGAACTTGGCTACCGTAAAGGTCTGGCCGAAGGACTTGAGAAAGGACTTAAAGAAGGCAATAAAGAAAAGGTCGCCTTTATCAAAGGCTTGCGTAAGGCCGGAGTTTCAGCTGAAGTCATCGCCTCCGCCGCCGGGCAGAGTGTTGAATACATACAGAGCATACTTGAAGGCGGCGAGTAGCCGTCACGATAAAAAGCCTCTGGGGTGCATAACACATATTCTGTTAACCCAGAGGCTTGAAAATTCTTTCTCACACAAATAATACTTTCTAGGGATCCTCCCTATGAAAAGGTGCATACTTTAGTTCACCACAATCTCGTCGATGAATATAAAGGCGTGGTTGCGGTTCTTGGTCACGTCATCCCTCACGGCTTTGTACTTGATGTAGCGGGCTTTGGCGTTGACTGCGGTGCCCAAAGTGTTCAGCAGAGCGCAGGAATCGTTGTCAGGAACCTCCAATAGGCAGACTACGGGGTCGCTGAATGTGACACCGTCCTCCGAAAATGAGACCTCTGTCCTTACCGGGAAGCCGACCTCAGCCGATGTGTGTGACAGGAATGTCGCTCCGACATAATGAATATCCTTAACCGCACCAAGGTCTATCGTGACATCGACATCGCAGAGGAAGCCTTGCCAGCGGTTGTCCTTGTAGAACCAACCGCCGAGTTTCCCGTCAACAAGGGCGCTGTCGCCTCCGGCAGGATAGCCACTGGAATATTTCCGGCCGTTGTAGGAGATCTTCGCTCCGGCGGCAAGATGTTCGAGAGGCTTGAGTGACTCCGGCCTCGGACCGATCTCGTGCCTCAAATCAAAGGCGTTGTAACCTTTTGACAGAAGGTTCTCCGCAAGCCTCACGGCATTATCCCTGAAACGAGGATAGTCCTTGTTTTCCGCCGGGCTCCAGCCGATCTCCGCGATAGCGAACGCGCGGGGATAAAGCAGATACTCCATATACTCCCCTGTCGGCACGAACTCGGACCAGAGATTGGCCTGCAGACCGAGAAGATGACTGACATATTCATCAGCTATTCCGTTGGCCGGTTCGAACGAATAAACCTGCTCCAACGGACGGTAGCCGCTGAAAGACTTTGGCTGCGAGAACGGAGCGTCCTGACTGGAATCGAAATAGCAGTAGTCACCAGGTGACATAATCACATCGTGTCCCATACTTGCAGCCGTGATGCCTCCCTGCGTGCCTCTCCACGACATCACGGCCGCGCCTTCGGCCAAACCTCCGTCAAGGATCTCGTCCCAGCCGATGGCGTGCCTACCCTTGGATTCAAGGAATCTTGTCACTCTGTTCACCAAATAACTCTGCAATTCATCCACATCCTTCAATTTCTCGGTCTGCATCCTGTGACGGCAGTCAGGGCACTCCTTCCAAGCTCGTTTCGATGCCTCGTCACCACCTATATGGACATATTCATAAGGGAACATCTCCAGAACTTCATCCAAGATTGTCTCGAACATCTCGAAAGTCTTGTCCTTGCCCGGGCAAAGGTCGCCGGAAATCTGATGCCCGTTGCCATCAGAAGCGAGACAGGCCAGCTCCGGATAAGCGGCCAGAACCTCACCGGAATGGCCTGGAAGCTCGATCTCAGGAATGATATTGATGTGCCTTGCGGCCGCATATTCAACAATCTCCCTGACATCGTCCTTGGTCAGATACCCTCCGGAAGCCAAGGGGGAGCCCTCTTCTGAATATTGCCGCCCCAGTTCTCTCCACTCCTCGTAATTTCGTCCGACCCTCCAAGCCGCCTTGCGGGTCAATTCAGGATAGGCGTCGATTTGTATCCTCCACCCGGCATCATCGGTAAGATGCAAGTGCAGGGTGCTCATCTTGACCGCCGCCATAGCGTCCAACTGTTTAAGAATGAAACTCTTGTCACGGAAATTTCTGGAGATATCCAGCATAAGGCCTCTGTGGCGGAACCGTGGATAGTCAAGAATGCCGCAGACAGTAAGAGTGGAATCCGTGTCCAGCATCATCTTCAAACTTGTCCGGGCACGGAACACACCTGTCTCGGAAAGCGCATATATGTCAATCTCCTTTCTGTTTACCACAAGTTTATAAGCCTCGTCACGGGCGAAATCCGCCAATTTCAACGCATTGATTTCCTTCAGGAAACGTTTGTCGCCGAGATGGACTCGAATGTCACTTCCATCTGCCTTGGGTGAATATTCCTCCTTGAGGGTTTCATACTTGACCGGAACAGGAATGATGTCCTTTGGTCCGGAAACGGCGAACGCCGACGGCATCATCGCCATCAGCGTCGCAAACACCATAAAAGTCTTTTTCATAAGCAGGCCAGCACAAGATGGAACTACTTATCAATCAACACATTCTTCATTCTTTTGAATATATCAGTGTTCTCCATCACCCCTCCGAACTTCCAAGCGGAAGCGCCGTAGGAATAGAGGATGACAGGAGAAGCGGTGTGGCTTGTGGCCGAATACTTCATCTCAAGTCCGCTCTCCCCTTTCGTGAAGTCCTTGCTGCCGGGGACAAGAGTAATGCCACCGGTCTCGTGGTCGGCTGTCACAATGACAAGGGTTCCTTTGTGGGTGTCAGCGTAGTCAAACGCCGAGTTGACCAGTTTATCAAACTCCTCCATCCACCAAAGCACCTCATCAGAGTTGTTGGCGTGTGCGGCGTGGTCGATGTGCGAGCCTTCGATCATCGCGAAGAAGCCCTTCTTGTTCTTTTCCAGAATCTCAAACGTATGACCGGCCAGATCCGTAAGAAGATCCGAGTTGATCTCCGCCTCGTCCAGCTGTTTGCCCTCATCCAGAAGGCCGAGAATCGGAGTCGTCCAAGTGGAATAGAACTTCTCCGGAGTCTCCACGTATGTGAATCCGGCATTCACGGCCTTATCCACAAGATTCACATCTGTATATTTCTTTTCTGTGAAATACTTCCTGCCTCCACCGACAATCACATCCGGTCTGAATGCAATCAGATCTTCTGCTATCTCCTTCTTTTTTCCACGATTGTCCACGTGAGCATAAAATCCGCCCGGCGTGGCATCAAGAACGTATGAGGTCACTACGATTCCGGTCGAAAGTCCCTTATCCTGAGCCAGTTTTGCGATGCTTGCAGGTTTGGTGCCGTCCGGAAGCATTCCAAGCATACTGTTATTGGTCTTGTGCCCGGTGGCTATCGCGGTGGCGGCGGCAGCGGAATCCGTTGTCCTGCTGTTTGCTGAATATGTCTTCACAACAGCGGCGTACTGAGCCCGGTCAAAACATATAGGCTCATAGTTCTGATTGATCATCCATGAAGCCGTAGCCCCCAATCCCATTCCGTCCCCGATGATCAAAATGACATTTTTAACCTTTTCATCTTTAGGAGCATTGCCCTTAGCCACAGATGGAGTCGCCATCATGGCAACCAACAAAATAAAAGCGATTGTCTTTCTCATTATAATTATTGATTATGTGTTTATGCAAGCAGAAGGAACACGCAAGGACGCTTTCCGATTGAAAACTTCGACTTCTGCCATTCCTTTACTGTCCTCGTCTGGATGGTCTCGTCAGGAAGCGTGATGTCAGCGGCGACGCAGAGGCGTGTCTTAGGCTGAAGAACCGCCAGTAGGTCAGTCATCATCGAATCGTTGCGGTACGGTGTCTCTATGAATATCTCTGTCTGATTCAATTGCGAAGACCTTCTCTCAATCTCACGGATAGCCTTGCGGCGCTCATCAGTCTTGGCCGGCAGATAGCCGCAGAACGCGAAACTCTGGCCGTTCAGCCCGGATCCCATCAGAGCGAGCATCAGCGACGACGGACCGACCATTGGCACGACTTGTATTCCGTGAATATGACAGAGTGCGACCAGCTGAGCACCCGGATCAGCCACGGCAGGAAGTCCGGCTTCAGAAATAAGTCCGACATCTGTCGGAGATCCGTCAGGATCGGAGAACATCGACAGCAACGCCTCGACCTCCGCCGGCTTGGTATGCTCATTCAGTTCACAGAGTTCGAGTTCAGCTATATGGCCTTTAAGCCCGGCCGCCGAAAGATAACGGCGCACGGTACGAGCCTCCTCGACCACATATTTCCGAATATTCCGCAACCGCTCCAGCACAGGAGAAGGGATGACCTCCGAAGGATCATATTCCCCCAGAGGCGATGGAATCAAATAAAGTTTTCCTTTTGCCATAGATTACAAAGTTACTATTTCATTTTGAATATGACATCGAAAGGATCCAAAGTATTACTGCGACTTGCGTCTTTTATGCCAAATTTCCACGGATTTTGTCTAACTTCGCAAAAGGAATATATTATGAATATGAACTACGACGGAATAATAGAGCTTGAGGGTATGGAGTTCCACGCCTATCACGGATGTCTGGAGAAAGAGCGCAAGGAAGGTAATACTTTCCTTGTGGATTTCTATGCGGAAACAGAGTTGAAGAAATCTGTGAAGTCGGACGACCTGAAAGACACCATTGACTACGGAAGAATCTATGACATCGTGGCCGAACAGATGTCCGTGCCTTCAAATCTGCTGGAGAATGTGGCCGGGAGAATCGTGGATGCCATACGCAAGGAATTCAAGGAGATTCTGTTTCTGAAAATAAGGGTCTCGAAGAAGAATCCGCCAGTGAACGGTCCTTGCGAATGGTCCAAAGTAACGGTTATGTACGGTGAACCAATCTGGAAATTTTAGGATGACGATAGCGTTTCTGACACTCGGCTGCAAGCTGAACTACGCCGAGACTTCTACTTACGAGAGGGGGTTCGTCGCGAATGGGCTCACGGTCGTCCCGTGGGAGAAAAAGGCGGATGTCTATCTCATCAACACTTGCTCGGTCACTGAAAGGGCCGAGAAAAAATGTCGGAATGTGATCCGCAAGATGCACCGCACCTCGCCCGAGGCAAAGATCATCGTTACAGGATGTTATGCCGAGCTTCGCCGTGATGATCTTCAAGCCATTGAAGGTGTCGCGCTTGTGTTCGGTGCCAAGGAGAAGTCCAAAGTCGTTCCCGAGACGATGGAACTTCTTCGTGGGCTGGACGCCGCCAGTGATGGCACAGCCTGTCCCTTCGCGCTTCGCGCTCCGTCCCGTCCCGCCTACGGCGGTCCACCCGTTCACGAGGCCACGGGCGGCCACGGGGCTGGCAATGCCATCACTGGCGGCTCATTGACCTCAGTTGCTGAACCATCCTATTCGGTCGCTGAGCCTGTCGAAGCGACTGTTTCCGATGCAATCACAGCCCTTCGACAAGCTCAGGGGCCAAAGGATAGCATTCTGGGCCAAGGAAATGGAAGTTGCATTCATTCACAAGAAAAGCCGATGAGCGCGGCGGAGTACAAGGAAATCTCAAAGGAGACAATGGCGGCGTTCTCGTCGGAGGAGAGGACGAGGTCGTTCCTCAAGGTGCAGGACGGATGCAACAACTTCTGCGCCTACTGCACAGTGCCTTACGCGAGAGGAAATTCCAGGAATATCCCGATTTCGGAGGTACTGGAACAGGCCCGGAAGATAGCGGAGTCCGGGATCAAGGAGATTGTCATAACAGGAGTCAACACCGGGGACTTCGGCAGGACGACAGGCGAAAGCTTCCTTGACCTATTGAAACGTCTGAACGACGTGGAGGGAATCGAACGTTACCGGATCTCGTCAATAGAGCCGAACCTCATCACCGAAGACATCATCGACTGGATAGCCTCGGGCACAAAGTTCCAGCCACACTTTCATATTCCTTTGCAATCAGGGTCAGACACGATTCTGAAAAGGGTCGGCCGCCGGTACACGACGGAATTCTTCGCCGAGAGGATCGACTACATACGTTCCGTAATGGATCCAAGTCCTGAAGACACAACAATGCCGTTCGTGTTCTTCGGCATCGATGTCATAGAAGGGCTTCCCGGAGAGACGGACGAACTGTTCGAAGAGACATATTCATTCCTAAAAGACCGCGTCAGGCCGGCGTTCATCCACGTGTTCCCATATTCCCGCCGCCCCGGGACTGTCGCCGCCGGATGGAAGGATCAGGTCAAGGATTCCGTAAAGACGGAGCGGGTGGCAAGACTGGAGGCTCTCTGCGGCGAACTGCATTCTGAATTCGTGGCAAAGAACCGTGGCAGACACTCGCAGGTGCTATGGGAATCGGATGTCAAAGACGGGATGATGGGCGGCTACACCGGCAACTACATCCGCGTCGAAAGGCCTTACGACCCGGCATTTGTGAATATGGTGGAGGACATCACGATCTGACAGGCGGCCCTGGACATAAACGCGGTTTTATAAAACAAGAGAACGGTCTTATTACAAGAGATTTACGGCGACAAGCCATAAAAAAATAAAAGAATATTATGGGCAAGGCAAGACTTACATTTCTGGGCACCGGAACCTCGCAGGGAGTGCCGATCATCGGTTGCCAATGCGACGTGTGCAAATCCCCGGATGCAAAGGACAAGCGATTCCGTTCCTCGGTGTTCGTTGAATATGAAGGGCTGAATATTCTCGTGGACGCCGGACCGGACTTCAGGATGCAGATGCTCGCCCACGATCTTTGCCATCTGGATGCCATCCTGCTGACACACAACCACAAAGACCACACTGGAGGCCTTGACGATGTGCGTTCGCTCAACTACATCGACAAGCGCGCCGCCGAGATCTATTGCGAGCGGAATGTTCTCGACGATCTAATCAAGGAATATCCTTACGTCTTTGCCTTTCCGAAATATCCTGGAGCCCCTGAGTGGCATCTTCACGTGATCGACGAGAATCCATTTCTTGTCTATCCTAACGCCAAGGATATGGAGTTGGTTTGGGTGCACGATGTCGGCTACCACTACAAAATGCCGGACGGAACTCTGATCCCGACCGGCCGCAAACTGGAGGATATCATCGACAAGGCCGACCCGGCCTCGATGGCCGCCTCGACCGGCGGAGTCGAGATTGTCCCGATCCGCGGGCTGCACGACAAGCTGCCGGTTCTCGGTTTCCGCTTCGGAGACATCGCCTACATCACGGATATGAGCACTCTTCCGGAGAGCGAGTTCGCAAAACTCACAGGCCTCAAGCACGTGACTCTAAACACAGTAGGCTACAAGAAACATCATTCGCATTTCAGCCTTGACGAAGCCCTTGCAATTGCTGACCGCATCGGTGCCGAGCACACCTGGCTCACCCATCTCTCCCACACCTTCCCCCGCCACGACCAGTTCACCAAAGATCTCGAAGCCCTTTGCCGTGAACGCAACATCCACTCAATCGTCCGCCCAGCCTACGACGGTCTTGTCATAGAATGATCACCTGTACATCGGAACATCACCGTTGTCGATGAGGTGGCGAAGGATGTCAAGATAGTCGGGAGAATAGTTTTTCGAAGGGTTATCGAATTCTGCGACAACCTCTTCAAGGGAATATTCTCCATCTTTTCCATTAATATATTCAATCAATTTTTGCCGGGTCATCTGCTGGAGGGTACGGGCCGGAGGAATCAAACCTTCTTGACCCGTGGCCGCCCGTGGTCTCGTGAACGGGTGGACCGCCGCAGGCGGGACGGGACGAAGCGCGCAGCGCGAAGGGTCAGGAAGGTTTGGTTCCTTCGGCATATCAGGTCCTTCGACAGGCTCAGGGGCCGGCATAGCCGCGCGGCGGGCACGGCAGACATCACAGGTGCCGCAGTCGGTGGTCTCGGTCTGGCCGAAATAACGGAGGAGATAGCGGGAACGGCACTCTGAGGTCTCGCTGACATATTCAAGCATCGATTGGCTTCTCTCGTGCGCGCACTTCTTCAGCATCTCGTAGCGGGACGGCATCAGATTGACATTCCCAGGCCGCAGCCTTTCGTGGTGCAAGAACACTACATCCGAATGATCAGCCGGCACATAATTGATGACGTGCTCAAGCGAAAGCCGATAAAGAGCCTGTCGCAGCTGAGGGACGGTCATCCCGCAACGCTTGGAGACATATTCCTCATCAATCGGCAGCACAAAAGAGAATATCCCCGTGTAACTCCGCATCAGGATCTCCAGCACCGACGCCATCTCGCGGTCCGGCAGATCAATGTCATACAAGGCTTTTCTGTCCACCGAAATCCGCACTTTAGTCTGAATGTCAATCTCTTCTGAATATGTCAGGTGCCCTGTCCGCTCAAGATATTTGAGAGCGTAGAACGCCGGAGCACGCTGCAAGTTGAACCGCTTGCAGAACTCCTCTATCCTGAACTTCAGCTGCCGCCCCATTCCGGCATCGTACGGAATCTCAAAGAAAGCGTGAAGTTTCTGATAAATGTCCCCGATGTAATCCAGTGACGGGAACGACACATCCTCTATCTGTTTTGCCCTGCGGACATCAACACCGTTCCAAAGCTGCACGGCGAACGAACGCTTTCCGTCACGGCCGGAACGGCCCGCCTCTTGAAAATAAGCCTCTGGGCTGTCCGGCAAGTCATAATGCACCACGAACCGCACGTCAGGCTTGTCTATTCCCATACCGAAAGCGTTCGTGCAGACCATTACCCTTATCGCACCGCTCTTCCAGGCAGCCTGACGCTCGGCCCTTGTCTGGCTTCCCAAGCCGGCGTGATAGAACGACGCCGAAACGCCCTGTGATTGCAGGAACGCCGAGAGTTCCTCGCATTTCCTTCGGTTCCTGGCATAGACTATCCCAGTTCCGGGGACCCCGGAGCAGATGTTCAGAATCTGCCCGTTCTTATCCTCAACCTTACGCACGATATAACTAAGGTTGGGTCTTTCAAAACCGCTTTTGAGCAACAGTCTCTCCTTGAAGCCGAGACGCCCCATAATGTCCTGAGCCACAGTCGGTGTGGCTGTGGCTGTCAGGGCGATGACAGGAGCGTCAATCCGTTCCCTTATCTCTCCGATTTTCAGGTAGTCCGGTCTGAAATCGTATCCCCATTGGGAGATGCAGTGCGCCTCATCAACTACTATAAAGCTGACATCCAAGACATCGATATATGACTGGAACAATTGTGTGCCAAGCCTTTCCGGAGACAGATACAAAAACTTGTAAT
>CAVBMN010000023.1:0-28652 GCA_963596515.1 bacterium | reverse complement strand
GCTGCAAAGATACGCACTTTTTCTTTACCTCCAAATTTTTTTTGAGATTTTTTCATAAAAATTTTTCTGATATGAGGATTTTCACCTTAATATAGTATATTTGTTTTTCGTGTCGGACTTGTCGGCACTTCGACAGGCGGTTGGTGAGCTTGTCGAACCACAGCGGCCTACACACTATGGTCCCTTCGACAAGCTCAGCGACCGAAATGTGAAATTTCAGTAAGCGCAACCTCACTCGGTCGCTGAGCCTGTGGTTGCTGAACTTGTCGAAGCATCGAAGCGACCGGGTGAAAAGAAAGAAATGAAAACAAAATAAGAACCAATGGAAGAAAAAAGAAACGCATTGCCGGAGAACGCTCAGAGGGAGCTTGCGCCGGGCGAAGAGTACAAGCCGCTGTTGGGGGCGGAAAGAAAATGGGCGGAAGTGACACCATATTCAGTGACCCTTGGATTGCTGATGGTGGTCATCTTCTCAGCGGCGGCGGCCTATCTGGGGCTGCGCGTTGGACAGGTGTTCGAGGCGGCGATCCCTATCGCGATTATAGCGGTGGGCCTGACCAGTGCCCTCGGCAAGAAGGAAGGGCTTGGGCAGAATGTCATCATCCAGTCGATCGGAGGGTGCTCCGGAGCCGTGGTAGCGGGAGCGATATTCACATTGCCGGCCATCTATATTCTTGGAGTCGATGTAAACTTTATGCAGATGTTCCTCTCATCGCTGCTTGGCGGTGTTTTGGGAATATTGTTCCTCATTCCTTTCCGGAAATATTTCGTCAAGGAAATGCACGGGAAATATCCTTTCCCTGAGGCGACGGCGACAACCCAGATTCTTGTGAGCGGCGAAGGCGGCGGCAAGGGAGCGGGAACACTTCTGGTGAGCGGTCTCATAGGTGGCCTTTACGACTTCATTGTCAGCACTTTCGGAGCTTGGGCGGACACGGTGAGCACAACCGTTATGGGATTCGGACAGGCTATCGCGGACAAGGCGAAGGTCGTTCTGAAACTTAACACGGGCGCGGCTGTGCTGGGTCTCGGCTACATCGTGGGTCTGAAATATGCCTTCATCATCTGTTGCGGAAGTTTCCTGGTGTGGCTGGTTATCATCCCACTGATGAACCTCATCTGGGGAGGTCAGGTTATTGATCTGATGAACACCGGAGTTACGATGACGATCGGGGAGATGAGTCCTGATCAGATATTCAAGGATTACGCAAGGCACATCGGAATCGGCGGCATCGCGACAGCGGGCATCATCGGCATCATCAAGTCGTTCGGCGTGATCAAGTCGGCTGTCGGTCTGGCTGTCGGAGAATTCGGCAAGAAGGGCGGCAAGGTGGAGACCACCGAGAGGACACAGGAGGATATTCCTATGAAAACCATAGTGTTCGGGATTGTGCTGACACTTCTGGCAGTGTTCGCGTTCTTCGCTTTCGGCGGGGTTGTGAACAACATCTGGCAGGCTGTTGTAGGGCTTCTGATCGTGGCAGTGATCTCGTTCCTGTTCACGACCGTGGCGGCCAACGCCATCGCTATCGTAGGAACCAACCCAGTGAGCGGAATGACGCTGATGACTCTGATCATCGCTGCGCTTATCCTTGTGGCTGTGGGACTTAAAGGCAATGCCGGAATGGCGGCGGCTCTGATCATCGGAGGAGTTGTCTGCACGGCGCTGTCGGTGGCGGGCTCGTTCATCACGGATTTGAAAATCGGCTACTGGATCGGCAGCACTCCTAAGAAGCAGGAAGGATGGAAGTTTGTGGGTGTAGCTGTGGCCGCCGCGACAGTCTGCGGCGTGATGCTGGTGCTGAACAAGACTTACGGATTCGTCGGCGACCAGGCGCTTGTGGCACCTCAAGCCAACGCTATGGCGGCTGTGATCCAGCCAATGATGAACGGTGGAGGCGCTCCGTGGCTGCTTTACGGAATCGGAGCCGTGCTGGCCATCGTGCTGACTTTCTTCAAGATACCTGCATTGGCGTTCGCACTCGGTATGTTCATTCCGATTGATCTGAACCTGCCGCTGCTGGTCGGTGGAGCGATTTCCTGGTACGTGAGCACACGCTCCAAGGACAAGGCTCTGAATGAGGCTCGTCTGAACAAGGGTACGCTGATCGCTTCCGGATTCATCGCCGGCGGCGCTCTGATGGGAGTCGTGAGTGCGCTTTTGAAGTTCTTCAACGTGGACTGGTTTATGGCCGGTTGGAACGCTCAGTACGGCGAGGCTATCGCGATCATTCCGTTCATCGGAATCATTGCCTACACGGTCATCGCTTCTTTGAAGGCTAAGGAATAAACAAACGGTCGCTGAGCCTGCCGAAGTGCCGTTATGACAGTCGCTTCGATGCTTCGACAAGCTCAGCAACCGCAGGTTCAGCGACCGAAATAGTGAGTTCAGTAACAATAAGGACAGGCTAAAAAGAATATTTACAATGGAAAAAGTTTTGGACAGGTTCCTGAGGTATGTCAGCGTTGACACTCAGTCGAACGAGGAATCAGAAAGCCAGCCGTCGGCGGAGAAGGAGCTGAATCTGCTCCGTATGCTGCGCGACGAGCTTCAGGCTCTCGGAGTGGAAGCCACTCTTGATGAATATGGTTACGTGATGGGGTCAATCCCTTCGAACATCGAGGCGAAAGTGCCGGCTGTGGGCTTCATCGCCCACGTGGACACAGCTCCCGATGCCTCCGGAGCGGACATCAAACCTCAGATAATCAATGAATATGATGGCGGGGATATTCCTTTGAAAGGTGTTCCTGGCCTTGCGCTGAAGCCTTCGGAGTTCCCGGAGATGCTTCATTATGTTGGGCAGACGCTGATCACCACGGACGGGACAACGCTTCTCGGGGCGGACGACAAGGCCGGCGTGGCTGAGATTATGGACGCGGTGCAGTACATCGTGGAGCATCCTGAGTTCAAGCACGGCGAGGTCAAGATCGGATTCACTCCTGACGAGGAGATCGGGCGCGGAGTCGTGAAGTTCGATGTCAAGAAGTTCGGGGCCGAGTATGCCTACACGATGGATGGCGGCGAGATCGGTGAGCTGGAGTTCGAGAATTTCAACGCGGCCTCGGCGAAGATACATATTCAGGGCCGCAACGTTCATCCTGGCTATGCGAAGGGCAAGATGAAGAACGCCATACTGATCGCGATGGAGATGAACGGATTGCTGCCGGTTCAGCAGAGACCTGAATATACCGAAGGTTATGAGGGATTCTTCCACGTTGTTGGCATTAATGGATCAGTGGAGGAGGCCGATGTGACTTACATCATTCGTGACCACGACCGCAAGGAGTTCGAGAGCAAGAAGGAAATTATGCAGAAGTGTGTGGACTTCATTAACGTGAAGTACGGCGAAGGTACGGCCACAGCTGTGATCAAGGATCAGTACTACAATATGCGCGAGCAGGTGGAGCCGCACTATCACGTGGTAGAGAAGGCCGTGAAGGCGATGGAGATGGCCGGGATCAAGCCTAAGATCCAGCCGATCCGTGGCGGCACCGACGGGGCTAACTTGAGTTTCAAGGGATTGCCTTGCCCGAACATATTCGCAGGTGGTCTGAACTTCCACGGCAAGATGGAGTTCGTGCCTCTCCAAAGCATCGAGAAGGCTTCGCAGGTCATCCTTAACATCATCTCGCTTTACGCGGAGAAATAATCCGCTGATAATCAGAACAAGGCTGTCTCCAACGGCGATCCTCCCCAATAAATGCTGTTCACTATGAAGGTCCACTGGACCTTCATTTTTTTCGCTCACGACCTCCCTCTTCGGGAGTCAAAGTCGCCTTATGGAGACAGCCTTGTTCTGATCCGATTTTTCATCTACGCTGATATCTGGGACAAATCACGACCGATGGCACGGATTTGTTCCAGTATTTGGTTCAGACGGGTCTCAGATGGTTTCTTTGTGCCACTAATGTACTGAGCAAAAAGGCTTTGGGATATTCCCAAACGGCGGGCTATGGCTGATGCGTTAAGTTCAGGGTGCTCAATAAATATCCTGTAAAGGGTTGTTTGGTCTTTATTGTCGAAAAAACTTTCAAAGCAAAGATCCTCATCCAATTCCGGCCAATGGATGCCGTTTGCGTCAGATACAAAATTACACCGCTGTTCCTCTGTGGCATACTTTAGCCTTGGATAGTCAGCGAAACGCTCTTTCGCCTCTTTTCCATCATCAGTACGAATCCACACAGCGGAATCAGTCAACCATATTTCTGCCACATTAATCATTTATCACTCAATTTATTGAAGAAACGATTCCAATGTTCTGCAATCACTTCTACATTCTCTTCTATCACCGCTTCAACCATTTTCAGTTCCGCTGGTTTCAGGCCATTGTTTTCAACCAGACTAACTGGAAATATAGTAAACTTGGCACTGACATTCCCCTTCACAACGTGTACGTGAATAGGCCAGTGATCATTGGCATAGAACATAAATCTAAAGCCAAAGAAGTAGAATATTGTCGGCATCCTCTAATCGTTTTCTCACTAGCGAAGATAGGTAATAATTTTATAACCCACAAATATATTTGTAGAAAAATAATGGCGGTCCTTCGACAAGCTCAGGAGCCGCCATTATTATTGGCCGCAAAGCCCATTGAAGTGTTGTGGACTTGCTTTATTTACTGGTCGTTGAGCCTGCCGAAGCAACGAACTCAGGGGGACCGATGGGATATTCAAAGAATGATTACTTGATGACACCGAGCTCCTTGCCGACCTTGATGAAGGCGGCGATGGCCTTGTCGAGGTGCTCGCGCTTGTGGGCGGCGGAGAGCTGGACGCGGATGCGGGCCTGGCCTTTAGGGACAACCGGATAGTAGAAGCCGGTCACGAATATTCCTTCCTCAGCCATTTTGGCGGCGAACTTCTGGGAAAGAGGAGCATCGTAGAGCATCACGGCGCAGATTGCGCTCTGGGTCGGTTTGATGTCGAACCCGGCGGCAATCATCTTGTCACGGAAATAGTTGACATTTTCCTGCTGGCGGTCGTGGAGCTCGTTGCTTTCCTTGAGCATCTTGAACATCTCGATGCCGGCGGCGACGATCATAGGCGGCAGGGAGTTGGAGAAGAGGTAAGGACGTGAGCGCTGGCGGAGCATTTCGATGATCTCCTTGCGACCCGTGGTGAATCCGCCGACTGTGCCACCGAAGGCCTTTCCAAGGGTGCCGGTGAATATGTCGATACGGCCATAGCAGTTGTACTGCTCGGCGACTCCGTGGCCGGTCTTGCCGACAACTCCTGCGGAATGACTCTCATCCACCATCACGAGGGCATCATATTTCTCGGCCAGTTCACAGATCTTGTCCATCGGGGCAACGTTGCCGTCCATAGAGAATACTCCGTCGGTGCAGATGATGCGGAATCTCTGGGCCTGAGCCTCCTGGAGACAGCGCTCAAGGTCGGCCATATCAGCGTTGGCATAACGGTAACGGACTGCCTTACAGAGACGCACACCATCGATAATGGAGGCGTGGTTCAAGGAATCGGAGATGATTGCGTCGTCAGCCGTAAGAAGAGGCTCGAAGACTCCACCGTTGGCATCGAAGCAGGATGCGTAGAGGATTGTGTCCTCGGTGTGGAAGAAGTCGGAAATCGCAGCCTCAAGTTCTTTGTGAAGATCCTGTGTTCCACAGATGAAACGGACCGAGGACATTCCGAATCCCCTCTCGTCCATAGCCTTCTTCGCGGCTTCGATGAGTCTCGGGGAATCAGCGAGTCCAAGATAGTTGTTGGCGCAGAAGTTAAGAGCCTTGCTGCCATCCTGAAGAGTGATTTCAGCGGATTGGGCGGAGGCGATGTTTCTCTCGTTCTTGTAGAGTCCGGCTTCTTTGATGGAAGCGAGCTCCGCCTGTAGATGTTCCTGGAATTTTCCGTACATATTCATTAAAATTTTAAAACGTTTCGACTTTGAGATGACAAATATATTAATTTTTGGCAAAAACGTTAATATTTTGATCTTATTAAAGGCTCTTGTCAGAAAATAATGTAAATTTGTAGTTGCTAATTTAGCAATAAACAAGCGATCTGCAATGAAAAATGTACTAGTGATAGGTTCGACCGGACAAATCGGGTCGGAACTGACAATGAAGATCAGGAAAATGTGTCCTGAAGGTAATGTTGTGGCCGGTTACATCAAAGGCGCCGAACCTAAAGGCGTTCTGCTTGAAAGCGGTCCTGCCGAGGAGGCTGACGTCTGCAATGGCGAACAGCTTCTGGGCATCGTGAAGAAGTACAAAATCGACACGATCTACAATCTGGCGGCACTGCTCTCCGCTGTCGCTGAAAGGAAGCCGCAACTGGCCTGGCACATCCAGATCGATGGATTGATGAATATCCTTGAGATCGCCCGCGAGAACAATGTGGCTGTGTTCACGCCGTCTTCAATCGGTTCATTCGGTCCTGAGACCCCACATCAGGACACTCCTCAGGACACCATCCAGAGGCCACGTTCTATGTACGGTGTGACCAAAGTGGCGACCGAATTGCTTAGCGACTACTATCACACGAAATACGGAGTTGACACACGCTCGGTAAGATTCCCGGGACTTATCTCCAACGTGACTCTCCCGGGAGGCGGCACTACAGACTATGCCGTAGAGATCTATTACGCTGCCGTCAAGGGCGAGGAATTCGTCTGCCCTATCGCCGCAGGTACATATATGGATATGATGTATATGCCGGATGCGCTGAAGGCCGCCGTGGACATTATGAATGCTGACCCTTCCAAGCTGAAGCATCGTAACTCCTTTAACATCGCCTCGATGAGTTTTGATCCGGAAATCATCTACCACAAGATTCAGGAGCATATTCCTGGATTCAGGATGCGCTATGAGGTGGATCCGGTGCGTCAGGCAATCGCAGACTCCTGGCCAGACAAGATGGATGATTCCTGCGCCCGCGAGGAGTGGGGATGGACTCCGTCCTACGATCTGGAGACTATGACGGTGGATATGATCGACGCTCTTAAGAAGAAACTTCTCTAAAAGAGACTTCATTATAAAGGATAAAGGATAAAGGATAAAGGAAAAGGACTGTCCAAATGGTCAGTCCTTTTTCTTACTTGTCGCTTCGACAGGCTCAGCTACCGGAAAACATACGGTCACTGAACTTGTCGATGTGACCCTTTGCCGGATTTCCGGGCGGCCTTGGCATCTTTCTTGGCCTTCTGCTTTTCGTAACGAGCCTTGTAACGCTCTATCATCTTCTCCTCCTTAGCCCTTCGCTTCTTCATCGCCTTAAGGGTTTTCAGAGTCTTGGCCCGTTTCTTTGCCAAAGCCTTTTCCTCTTTAACCTTCGCCTTGGCCGCATCCTTGGCATCCAATTCCGCCCAACGAGCCTCCTTCGCGGCAACCTTTTCCTGACGTGCCTTTTCTTTCTCCGCCCGTTGCCTTTCCTTTTCAGCTTTCCTTATAGCGACAGGATCAGGAGCCTCAACGGCAGTGGTGTCTGGCTTGACATTAAGACTATCCTTAACAGCAAGGCTGTCGCCTAACGCAAAACTACTATCCCTCTGTGCCAAACTGTCCCTCCGCGCAAGACTGTCTGTCTGAATATTTCCAAGCGCAAGACTGTCCTTTGTGGCAAGGCTGTCCCGCAAAGCAAGGCTATCCGTCACCGCGGCTGTCCTCAAACTATCGGCAAGACGAACTTCCTCCGCCTTACGCTCAGCCTCAAGGCGTTTGCGCTCGGCATTACGAACCCTTTTTAGAGAATCCTGCTGAGCCAGCATCTTGTAAACACTGCTCATATATCCAGGGAAATAGATGTCGGTCTGGGTGAACTTAGTTCTTGGAATCGATTCGTAACGCTGCCTTTCAGACTCTCTCGGAGTGTAGGATGTTATATCCTCCGGACCTTTCGGACGCTTGTCCGGTTCCCAATCGAAACCCTTGAGAATTTTCTCATCCTTCTTCATCTGAACCACAGGGTAGGCATCACTCTTAACCGCATCGAAATAGTTCAAGTCCTGAATGTTACCTTCCTTCAAAGTCGCCGTCAACATCTTGGATTCGAATTTGTTGACAGTAGCGAGTGTCCCATCCTCTTCTATGAAGAACACACCGGAAGCCCCACCCATTGCGTCAAACCGCTTCAAGGTTCCGGTGCTGTCGAAATAAGCCATCATCTCCGCGCCTCTGATCTGGTCGTATGAAACGGAATCCTCCTGCACAATGATGAAGGCGTTTGACATAAGGCTGGCACGGTCTATTGTCTGGTTCTTGACTATCACGGTGATGCTGTCAGCGGTGTACTGACGGCGGATCTCATTCCAAACAATAGGGGTATGGTACAGGCGGACCAAAGAATCCAAGTCATTGTAGGCCAATGAATCACAAGAAACCTGCATATCATTTCTGAAGACCTTGACATTCTTGATTCCGTAAATGAAATTTATTTTGGTGGAATCCTTTGGAACCAAGGCCAAAGAATCCGCAACGGCAAGGGAGTCACGTACTGTGAGTGAATCGGACACTGCAAGGGAATCTGTCGAGACTGTCAGTGAATCGGATCTGATCCCCAGACTATCACCGGCAACCTTAAGCGAATCGGCCAAGGTTTTCCGAGACAAAGAGTCGGGAGCCTGTGGATGCACAAAAGACCAGAGCGGCAGCTCAGGAGACAGATCATCATCCAATGGAGCAGGTAGGATCGGTTTCTTGCGGCCGCCATTTCCGGATGAGCCACGATTACCTCCTACAACATTTCCGGCCGAAACCTCAGCGGCTGATTCAGCCGACACCGCATTCTTGGACGCACCGCGTCCACGGTCAACTGCTCCGGCAGCATTAGGATCCTCCTCAGCCATCTTCTTGCGTGCTTCCTCTGCGGCGGCACGGGCGGCTTCAGCAGCCTTGCGGCGATACTCTGTGACAGGATCCACGTTCAGTTCTTTCAGACGGACACTGGCCGCCTCAACCTCAGAAGAATCCACCTCGAACCTCATAAAGGACCGAAGAACCAATGTGTCGGCCCCGATATAGGCGGTATCCCTCTTCTCGCCTTGCTCGCTGATGGCGATCACGGCCGGATCACGAGCCAGCGTCACGCAGGACAGTGAATCAACGTATTGCACATAGCCAGCCAAAGCCGCCATATTTCTCGTTGTGTCAAGCAGTTCCACGTGACCATACATCTCAACGTTGTTCGGTATGCGGTAGAACACCAATGTGTCAGCCCAAGCCTCCTGTTCGGAAGTCAACAGATGAACATCCCTCGTGAAAGTGAACCTCTCAATGTTGCGGTCATATTCACCGGCCTTGGAGGACAGCATATTGTTGTCTTTCCAAACGTTTGTTCCGGTGCCGAAGACCGCGATGTTGGTGGCCGTGTTGTATGTCAGATTATCGGTCTTGACGAAGATGGAGTCCGTGTACATATTCACGTTCCCCATAAAATCAAATGTCTTCGTCTTCGAGTAATAGTAGCCGTCGTCACTTTCTATGATCTGCCCATCCTTGTCCCGCAATGCGCCTCCCCGCCTGAACACGGCGACACTATCTTTGGTGTTATAGTCCAGATCCTTGGTCCTCAAGGTATTCTTATCCTTATCCTGAAGCTGGACGAGAGTGCCTCGGAACTCAGCCAAATCCTGATCTATCAGATAGTCAAGGCGGTCACTGCTAAGCACTGTGTTGTTCTGGATGATCTTGACGTTGCCGAACGCATTGATGATGTTCTGGTTGACGTTCCATAGGGCTGTGTCGCAGACCAGCAATGTCGAGTTGTGCTCGA
Organism: bacterium; assembly: GCA_963596515.1. Classification (GTDB taxonomy): domain Bacteria; phylum Bacteroidota; class Bacteroidia; order Bacteroidales; family UBA932; genus Cryptobacteroides. Next base: position 18,926 of record CAVBMN010000023.1, on the reverse strand, counting down.
AACGCGCGTGCCCGAGTGCCTTCCTGAAATTAAATCCCTTTTCCTCAACTTGTTGAAGCTCATCGCATCCGAGCAGACGGACAAGACTGTCTCTCCGCTCATTTTTCTGAGCGAAGAGACTCAATGAGACCAGCAGAAGCAGGAATGAATATGTCAGGCGTCTTGCGAGCATCAGTCTTCAGAGAACTTTGAAGCCCAGCCGGAACGGTGGAAATCACAGTCCTTGAACAAAGGATCTATCACGATATGGGTTTCCTTGATCTTCTTTGCAAGGAAATCATCAATGGCCTTCATCTGCTTGTCCTGACGGACCTGATCCTGAAGCTGGCTGAAATCTTCCTCGAAAGAGGCGGTGTGAGCCGGGATGATCTTGTCCACACGGATAATCTTGTAGATCGTCTTTCCAACAACATAGTCCTTGACCTGGTCCTGACGGCCATCATTGTCGGTGGACTCAACAGGCTCCGAGATCTCTCCTTCCTTCAAGTCCTTGATGGCCAAGTAATCTTCAGGTTTGAGCTGGTCGATCTCGAAATATGCCGAACCGGTGTTCGGGTCGGACATCTGCCCGCCGTTCGTCCTGGTGGCCGGGTCCTGGGAATAGAAGTTGGCCGCCATCTTGAATGACACGGCGTTGTTGTTGATCTCGGTACGGAGACTGTCAAGCGTCTTGAAAGCCTTCTCCCGGTCCTCGTCCGTGTACTTAGGCTTCATCAGGATGTGGCGGGCGTTGAACATATCCCCTTTCTTCTCGATGACCTCGATGATGTGGAATCCGTCAGGAGTCTCGACAATCTGCGAGATCACACCCGGCTTCAAAGCCATAGCCGCATCAGAGAACACCGGCCAGAAAATTGATTTCGAAGCCATTCCAAGCTCACCACCCTTACGGGCGCTACCCGGATCCTCTGAATATATTCGAGCGAGAGTGGAAAACTTCTCTCCGTTGATGATCCTCTCACGCAGGTCAAGCAACTTCTCGCGCACAGCAAGGTTGGCGGCCTCACGGTCAGGATAAAGACAGATCTGGCTGAGCTGATACTTGATCGGCACAATCGGAAGATTCTTTGTGTCAACCGTGTCAAGATATTCCTTGACATCGTAAGGAGTCATCTCCGGGATCTTCTTCATTATCTCCTGCTGCTCCTGCTGTGTAAGGCTCATATCCTCGTACTGCTTGCGCCATTCCTGACGAAGACGGTAGAGAGGCTTGCCGAAATATTCCTCAACCTTGTCTTCGCCGCCGAGGTAGGTCAGCATCCTGTCCGCCTGCTGGGAGAGGCTCGCCTCAACCATATCCTGATTGACCGTCAGAGAGTCAATCCTCGCCTGCATCAAGAATATCTTGGACTCAAGGATGGACTCCAGCACCTCACAGCGGACATTCCGGTCGGAGGACATTCCCTGTGCGGCCCTGTCCTTGACAGCGCCTTCTATGTCGGAAATCATAACAACCTCGTTGCCGACAACCGCAACGGTCTTGTCAACGTATTTGTATTTCTGGGCTGAGGCCATCGCGCAGGTCGCGGCGAGGGCGAAGAGTGTGATTGCTGTTTTTCTTATCATTTCGAATATATTTCAAAATTTTCCTTGACCTTGGCGTCTTCTATCAAGTCCCGTTCCAAACCAGTCAGGAGCTCGTGCTTTCTTCCACTTATGATGATGTCCTTTATCCGGTCCTCGCAATACTCCACCGGAGCGATTTCCCCGGCCTTCATATAATCCACAATGTAAGCGACAGAGACGTTGCTTTCCCCGTCAGGGATCTCGATGAAGTGCCCGTTGCGCTGTGACAGCATCTGGACATAGTCCACACCGAACTCGGCCGCCAGCTTGACCGCATCTATCCAGTCGTTGGAATAGTCGTGGTAGCACTGGGTAGAGTTGAAGGCTATGCTGTCGGCGGCCACCACGTCCTCAACCTTGTCCGAAGACATCAACTTTTTGATTTTCTGAAGATTCGGAGAATCTTTCGGGATATTCATAAAACGGGCTTTGAGGATAGGTCGCTCCAGTTTGAAGGACTCTTTGTGGGAGTCATAATATTCATCAACCTGTTTTTTCGAGACGGTGGTGTCAAGTCGCTCGTTGATGTAGCGTTGCTCGTAGCGGTACCTCAAAAGCGACTGACGATAGGCCTCAAGTTCCTTTGAAACATCCTTTTCCTCCTTGGACAGGCGCTGCTGGGCGATGTCGAGGAAAGCCTTGTCCTTCACCCACGAATTGATGTAGAGGTTGGCAAGGTTCACGCTATCCTCCGGAGAAGTCCCCTTGGGGATCACATCGTCCAACTCCGAGCGATAGAGTTTATGGTCACCCAGCCTGACGACCACCTCGCCGTCGTGAATCAGCGAGGATATCGCCTTGCAGGACGGAAGGGCGGCAACGACGGCGGCCATTATGAATATGCGTAACCTCTTGGACATCACAGATTAGCGTGAATAGTTAGGGGCTTCTTTGGTGATGGTGACATCGTGCGGATGGCTCTCTAGGAAACCGGCGTTCGTGATGCGCACGAACTGTGCGTTCCTGAGTTCACCGACAGTGTGCGCACCGCAGTAGCCCATTCCGGCCCTGAGTCCGCCGACCAGCTGGTAAACGACCTCGGAGACAGTTCCCTTGTAAGGCACCTGGGCCACGATTCCTTCCGGAACGAGTTTCTTGATGTCGGACTCCATATCCTGGAAATATCTGTCCTTGGAGCCCTGCTCCATCGCTTCGAGGGAGCCCATTCCACGATAGGACTTGAAGCGGCGGCCGTTCATAATGATGGTCTCGCCCGGAGATTCCTCAGTTCCGGCGAGCAGTGAGCCGGCCATAATGGTGCTGGCACCTGCCGCGAGAGCCTTGACGATGTCTCCTGAATATCTTATACCGCCGTCAGCGATGACCGGCACGCCCGTTCCCTTGAGGGCCTCGGCGGCCTCCATTACGGCCGTGAGCTGCGGCACACCGATTCCGGCGATGATTCTGGTGGTGCAGATCGAGCCTGGTCCGATCCCGACCTTGACGGCTTTTACACCGGCATCGACAAGAGCCTTGGCTCCGGCAGCCGTGGCTACGTTACCGGCGATGATCTGGAAATCCTTGTAGGCGTCACAGGCCTTCTTGATCATTTGGAGGACTCCCTCGGAATGACCGTGAGCCGTGTCAAGCACCACAGCGTCGGCACCGGCATCGATCAGCATACCGATCCTCTCCACGGTGTCGGACTTGATTCCAGCGGCCGCAGCCACAAGGAGACGGCCTTTGCTGTCCTTTGAGGCGATCGGGTTGTCCTTGATCTTCATCAGGTCCTTGTAGGTGATCAGACCCACAAGCTTGCCATCGTTGTCAACGACTGGAAGTTTCTCGACCTTGCTGTGCTGGAGGATCTTCGTGGCATCGGCCAGGGTGATACCCTTAGGAGCGGTCACAATGTTCTCCTTAGTCATCACCTCGGAGATCGGCAGCTGCATATCTTCCTGGAAACGGAGGTCACGGTTCGTGACGATGCCGATAAGGAATCCGTTGGTGTCAACCACAGGAATGCCGCCGATGTGATGCTTCTTCATCATCGCCAAGGCGTTGCCTACGGTAGCGTCAGGGCTGATCGTCACAGGATCGTAAATCATTCCGTTCTCGGCCCTCTTCACACGACGGACCTGCTCGCACTGCTGCTCGATGGTCATATTCTTATGAATCACACCGATACCACCGGATCTTGCCATAGCTATGGCAAGATCGGCTTCTGTGACAGTGTCCATCGCCGCCGACACGATCGGCGTGTGGAGTTTGATGTCGGTTGTGAAATTTGTCGTGACATCCACGTCACGAGGAAGTACATCGGAATGTGCCGGAACCAGCAAAACGTCATCGAAGGTGAGGCCTTCAGGAATCTCTCGGTTAACAAACTTCGCCATTGTAATCAAATAAATTTGACAAATATAAGAATTTTCACGCAATAGTTGGCGAGGCTGAAGGGTTGTTCTGCCTTTAGAACCTTAAAAAATTCCGCTTCCGGTGTCTGACAGACATCCATTCCGGCAGACAGAAGTTGTTCCCTGTCATCAAATTTTTGAATATAACCGTCCCTGCCACGTGTCACGTTCCTCCAGACGTTTGTCCAGAAGGCGAAGGATCTCGAAGTTGCGGACGAGCCCCCACGGGGTGTCGTTCACGAAACGTGGCGGGACCTCACCGGCGACCCGTTCGATGTAAAGGTCGGGGCGCAGACGTTCGAGGATGTCGGTGACGAGGTCAAGATATTCATCGAGCCCGGGACGGTAGAAGGCGGATGGGTCGGCGGCATATTCCTTTTCCATCGCTGTGCCTTTGACAATCTGGAGTTGGTGGAATTTGACGGAGCGCAGCGGGAGGGAGGAGATGAGGCCGCACTGGTCGAGGAGCATCTCACGGGTCTCGCCGGGGAGGCCGAGGATGAAGTGGGCTCCGGTGTCGATGCCTCTTTCGGCGGTCATCTCCACAGCTTTGCGGGCGCACTCGAAATCGTGACCTCGGTTGATGTGGCGCAGGGTGCTGTCATAGCAGGATTCGATGCCGTACTCTACAACAACTATGGGGGCGGTTAATGCGGTTCCGGTCGCTTCGGCAGGCTCAGCGACCGGATTATCCAGAATCTCGGCCGGGATGTCCGGTCCCTGAGCCTGTCGAAGCGACTGCCCCGAAAATTCTGGTTTCCTCGACACGTTCAGGGATCTATGCCAATCAAAGAGAACACGCCCTCCTGCCAGATCCGCCAGATAGTCAAGTTTCTCTTCATCAACGCAATCCGGACGCGTGCCGATCACGATGCCGACCACCTCCGGATGGCCCAGCACCTCCTCATAAAGAGCCTTCAAGCGATCCAACGAACCGTATGTGTTTGAATATGCCTGGAAATATGCCAGATAATGCCTCGCCCTCGGATAGCGCACCTTCTGGAACTCGATACCTTCGTCTATCTGGGTCAGAAGCGGTTTGCCCGGTGTGCTGTAGCCAGGATGAAAGGCGGCGTTATCGCAGTAAGTGCAGCCTCCCCTGCCCACGGTCCCGTCCCTGTTCGGGCACGAGAATCCCGCGTCCAAAACCAGTTTCTGAAGCCGCTCGCCATACCTGTGACGATAATAGCCGACAAACGAATTATATCTTTTACCATCCATATTTCTTGCAAAACTAATGAATTGTGAATATTTTTACAAGTTGGATTTTTATTGGTTCCGGAAAGAGAACCTTATTTGATTCGTTCGGAGAGAAGAAGATCATTTCAAGTTTATTAGATCAAAAACAAATGTTGATATGAACATATTCCTGAAAATTTTGTCTTCGGCGGCTGCGGTCGCTCTGTCATTCAATTGTGTCGCCTCAGCGCAGGAAGCCCCTAAGAAATGGGCTGTGGTCGAGTTCTCAGCCAACCTTATGCGCGAGGCTCCAGACTATGCGGCCGAACTTGGAGACCAGGCGTTGATGGGGACGGTGGTCGAAGTCTTGGACAAGTCAGGTTACTGGATCAAGATCAAGAGTCCGGAGCCTTACACAGCTTGGGTGAATGAGATGGGACTTGTTCCGATGAGCGAGAATGAGCTTCAGGACTACCTTGAGGCTCCGAAATACATCTGCACGGCCGCTTATACGCACATTTATGAGGAGCCTTCGGTGGATTCCAGAATTGTCACCGATTTCGTGCTCGGAGATATTGTAAGGATAATGTACAGTGTCAAGACACACGCCGGAGGGCGTTATAAAGGTTATGAGGAGGGACAGGCGGTTCTGAAGAAGAGATTCGTCGGTGTCGTGCTGCCGTCCGGCAAGACGGGCTACGTTCCAGCAAAGGATGTGTCCGTGTTCTATAAATGGGCCAAGGGCCGCAAGGACAGGACTTTAGCCGAGAATAATTTCAGGCAGAACCTTCTGGCTACAGGTTATAGGTTCCTTGGTGTTCCGTATATGTGGGGTGGCACGTCCATCAAGAACGTGGACTGCAGCGGATTCACTCGAAGCGTTTACTTCGCAAATGGGGTACTTCTGCCACGCAACGCTTCCCAACAGGCAAAGATCGGAGAGGATGTGGGGATATTCAAGGATAACAGGGATGTTGACTGGAGTGGTTTGCTTCCAGGTGACCTTCTGTTCTGGGGCAAGGCGGCGACCGACAGCACAAAGGAAAGGATCACGCACGTGGGAATGTACATCGGTGACGGCAAGTTCATCCATTCCGCCCAGGTCGTGCGCATCAACTCGCTTGATTCCTCGGCAAGTGACTTTTACGACCGCAAGCCGGTCCGCGCTCGCCGCATAGTCGGTCACATCGATGTTGACGGCTCCGGAATCATCTCCACCTTCCGTAGCCCGTTCTACTTTCCGCAGGATTAGCGCGATTGTTTCTTACCGCATCATATGACAAGTGGACTCTTTTACGTTATGTTTCAGCGAATTACAGATTCCCAGCCTTCCAAATCGGAGGGCGGGAGTCCATAAAGAGCTGAGGGGCAGCAGATGGCACTTCACTTCTTCTGTTTCAGATAATTACGGATTCCCGCTCTCTCAGAATGGCCAGCAGGATTCATAATTGCCTTAAGTACCAGACAGATAAGCACCACGGCCACCAGTCTGGTACGAATGCGTTATTTTGAAGGGAGATCCTAATCAATAGACAAACCTTTTTCCTACAGTAGCGTAATCTTGAGTGAAACCACCGGTTAAGCTGTCACGTCCACCATACAGTGACACTACCCTGGCGAAAGTCACCGACTAAACAGCCACGCCCACCCGACCGTAGCACCGCCTTGAAGGAAGATGCGAGGAAGGATGCAGCAAGTTGCGAAAAGATGCAGACGGTCTCAATACCGTGGTTCTACCTTGAAGGGAAATCCATCGTGGCCCTACCTTGAAGGAAGATCCATACCGAGAAACTTCAGGGCTTGCCATTCATCAGCCATAGTGTCACGGACAAGAACCCTCACGAGATCATTTTTCTCTTTGACGGGCAGGAGGAGAACGTCCTTGGCTCTGGTGACATAGTGATGTCTGACAACATAATTCATCATCTGGCCATAGGACGTGTCCGGATTATGATGCCGTTCCTCCTTGATGTCATATTCACTGCCAGTGTTGGAGTTGATGGCAAGCAGCATCTTTTCCGGACTTCCATAATAAGAAGACAGTCTGTCATATTCAATCACATTATAGGTAATAACAATGAAATCAATAAGTTGTTCCTTCTCTCTGGGAGACAGGCCTTCAAACATTCTACGAAGTTGAGCGTACCTAAGGTGACAGCCTCGCACATAACATCCTTCAACCTCCTTGAGATCTTTACGCAACTTGGTCGAGGCTTCACTACGCAACAACTTTTCCGAAAATGGATGATCGGAAAACGCGTAGGCCAGAAAGTTCCAGCGCCATTTGATCGCTTCCGGATGGATATTCCTCTCAACCGGATTGTTGTAAAGATAGGCGATGCTGGTCCTGATCTTTTTGTTTCCGACCTTCGGAGCGCTTCCGAATGGGGACCGGAACAGATGACCGATGTTCGGGATCTTGCAGCCAAAGGTGTCGGGATTGTCACGGCTCCTCCTATCAAGACCTGACACCAAGCCATCCGCACCTCGTTTCAAGTCATCGTAATATTCATAGGAAAACTTCATATTCACCATTCTCTCGAACTCGCTGAGCGCTGGCAGTTCCTGAGCCACAACCAATTGATGAATATGGTCGTACATCTCGCACAGCCCCAACACTGTCACTCCGTACCGTTTGACGCAGGTGCAGAACACAGTGAAATAAACCAGACAATCCTCCAGACTGTAGAAAATCACAGAACCGTTCCGTGACCGTTGATAAATGTGGTTCGGTGAACCGGGCAGAAACTTTCTTCGCTTCATAACCTTCCCCTCCTTAAAGTTTTACATAGTTGACTCGCATCGTTCTTTCCGGCAGATTGTGGATTCCGGACCAAAGGACGGTGCTTCGCAAATATGGGAAATTAATCTCTGATTCGCAAGAGCTTGGACCGTAAAATATTACAGGTTCGTTAGTTACAGATTGCCGATAGTCAATTTCAGAGGGCTGGATTTTATAAAGCACAGAGATTCAATCTGTGGAACTCCACCATCTCAGTTTCAATCAATTGATGATTCCTGGCCTCTGAAAATAGATAGTGGGACTTTATAAAGCACTGAAAGTCAAAAGGTGGAGTCCCACTTCCTGAATCTCAGCAAATTACAAATTCCCGGTCTTTCAAAATGGGTTCATCGTCAATTTTAGTGCAACTATCCGCATACCGACAGGATCATCTTTCTTAGCAGAAGGTCTATTCCGGCACGGCCATACATTGACCTTTTTATTGCCTTCAGCTTGTTGTTGACGCCCTCAAGGGGGCCATTCGAGATGCTGTCCGTCATCGCGTTCCTTATGGCCGCCCTGTCTTCCATCACCCCCTTCGCAAAGGCGGAGAGCACCCTGAATGGCGAGCCCATATACTTGTCGACCCACTCGTCGAGGCTGTCGGGGCTTCCCCTTTTGAACAGGGACCTGAAGGACGTGACATACTCACGCATCGCGGAGAGCGTCGGTGACCCGTCAATGACCCGTTCCATCATCATACGCTCCCGGGCGCGTTCCCCCGTGCCTTTGCGGACGCCGTGCGGAGGACCGGCGAGGTACAGCCTGAGCTTCCTGCCGGCCAAGATGCCGGCGGCGAGGCCCCTCTTCACCTCCTCGTCCGTCCTGCGGCACTCCCTCACGCATTCCGTCACGGCGGCCCGGTCATAATGGCGCTTCCTGGCTATCGCGTCAACGGACATCCCCTTGGCGTGGAGTCCGGCTATCGCCGGATAGTACCCCCTTGACATCACCTCCGCCCTCTTCTCAAGGACGTCGAGCGTGTTGCCGGCGGCGGTGTCCCTGTCCAGGATGGCGGACACCTCGTCAACCAGGGACGCGCCCGACTCCTTTATCTGCTCCGCCACGCTGTCCCCGCAGTTCTTGACCAGATGGAAGCGGTCCGCCACCTGGGCGGCCCCCGGGAGCGCGGAGCTCGCGGCGGAGGCGTATGCGCCCGACCTGTCCCTGCTGATGACCTTCACGTTCCGGTACTGCGCCAGAAGCCTCTCCTCCGCCTCAGCCGAGCGTCCCGCCACCATGCCGATCACCATACCCGTGTCGGCGTCCATGAGCGACGTGCCGTATTCCTGCCCCCTCCTCAGGGCGAAGTCGTCTATGCGAACCCTCCTCACCGAGGCCGGGTCCGGCCTCGGGAGCGGCATCCTGTACGTCATCCTCAGGCACGTGGACGGGCTGCGCGGGATGCCGTACGCGCCCGAGAGGTGGGAGCACTTCACCGCGCTCATCTCCGGCAGGCATTTCTCAATCAGACGCCTTACGCCGACGGTGATCCTCGAGTAACGCCACGTCAGGCCCTCGACCTGCTCGGCGAACGTCTTGCGCCCGCATGCCGCGTTGCCGCAGCGGAAGCGCCTCGCCCTGAAGGTTATCGTCACCCTGTGGGCTGACACCGGCAGTGACATCAGCGACCTCTCATGGCTGGAGTGGACGGAGCGGCTGACGCTGCCGCAATGGGGACACTCGCAGGAGTCCCGGCCGGAGCGTACCGTCGCCGTGACGCCGTCCGGCGAGATGCCGCAGCTGTCCACAATGAGACCGTCCACGCCGAGCAGACGGCAAAAGATTTCCCCGTCAAGAGAAATTTTCATATCTTTGTTTTCGCTTATCTTGGACATTTGTAACTCTTTGATTTCCAGACTTTAAGTTACAAATAATAATCCGGAAAAGCAAGGCCAACTGATTAATATCTAATCAGTTGGCCTATTTTTTTTTGCACAAGCCTCAGGAGATTGCACTAAAATTGACGAAGAACCTCAAAATGACTGGCAGGATTGCAGGTTTCATTCATTTACAGATAGTTATCGAACACAATATCTATCTTGTTTGATCAACGTTCAGCGGACTGGTTCGGTTCATCGTCGCAAAGAACGGTTTTGGTGTCATCAGTCGCTTCGACAGGCTCAGCGACCGGAAAGCCAACATACGTGGAGAATCAGGGAAGCAATCGATAAGAAGGACCAAAGAGGCAATGCAAAAGGTCGCAAGGATGGCTATCCGTTATGCGGACAGAAAATCAGCACGGCCAAGGAACTGTTTTTGATCGGTTTGAAATGTTCTTTGAGGTGAAAAATCTTCAAATAAATCAAAACAGTTTCTAAAAGAACATGCGAAAGGATTGACTAAAGCGGGATGGAATAATGAGATGGAAGGGAGGCAAATCCAGGCTTAGTTGTCAGCGGCGAGGAGGGTGATTATGCGGTCGATTATGGGGTCGATGCGAGAAGCGGGGACCAGCGAATTGTTGGTCATTATGGAGAAGATGATGGTGTCGGACTTGGAGCCGGCGGAAGGCTCGATGTAACCGCTGAAGCAACGGACACAGTTCATCGAACCGCTTTTTAGGTGGACACGGGACTTGACGGAGGCCGGAGCATCTTTCAAGCGGGATTCATAATGACGGTTTCCTGGCTGGCCGATGGTCTGGATGTAGTCAGCGAAAGCGGGGCTGTCCATCATCGCGGAGAGGAAACGGACAAAGAAGGACGGGGAGATGTAGTTATGACGGGCGAGACCACTGCCGTCGACAAGACGGACATCATCAGCACTGACACCGAGACTCTTCATCACCTCACCGACAGCCACATATGAGGAGTCATAGGAGGCGGAATGGTGAAGCCTGCGGCCTAAAGTCCGGAAAAGGGTCTCGGCGTAGAAGTTGTCGCTCTTCAGATTCGTCTCACGGGCTATGCGCTTTAAGGATGGGGAATATGTCTGACCGAGCATATTCAGATTGTCTACACCTGAAGCGTAAGGGCCATATTCATTGGAAGAGAGGTTGGAGCGGATGCGGCCGAGGCGGATGTCGGCGGGGCCTTCGGAAACAGGGATACCGCTGGATTTCAGATATTCACAGAAATAATGGGCGCAGGTGTAGGCTCCGAACTTGTTGCTGAACTCCTCGTTTTTGGGCTTGCGGTCGATGGCGAAGGAGCCACGGATCTCGGCATAAGGGAGGAACTCGGTGTTGAACAGGTAGAGTTGGTCACCGGTGCCGGCCGGAGCGGTCCTGCAGGGATATTCATACTTCATCCACGGGGTGTTCGGGAATATAGGGGTGATGTTCACAGGTGAGCCGACGGATGGTCCTGCGGAGACCTTGAAGTCCTGTGCGTTCTCATAGAAACAGAGGCCGTTGCCACCGGCGCCGTAGGCTGTGCCGATGTCCTGGTAGCTCCAGGTGTCGTGCTCCATCGGGCCATCGAAATAGCGGCCGTCGCCGATCACCTTGCCGTTGATCCGCTTGATGCCGGCTTTGTCCAGAAAAGATTTCCACTGGGCAAAAAGTTTGGCGCATGGGATTGCGATCGAGTCCTTGGAGGCAATGGTCGGGTCACCGCCGCCAACTATATAGAGGTCACCGTTCAAGATGCCATCTTTGATCGTGCCGCTATGAGCGATGCGGGTGACGTATTTGAAATCGGGGCCGAGGCGATGAATAGCCATTCCGGTGGTTATCAGCTTCATCGTCGAGGCGGGCACCATCCGCTGGCCACTGTTCCAAGAGGCAAGGGTGTCACCGCCTTCGGTGACGGCGAGAACACCGAAGACGGACGATTTCAGGATCTCACTTCGGGAGGTCATCTCAACGTATCTCTGGGCTTTGGTCTTGGCTTGCACCTTATTTGTGGAATGCACTTGTGGGGAGGAGGTCACTTCGGCAGGCTCAGTGACCGATGAAGTAGGCTCAGCGACCAACGAAGCAGGTTCAGTGCCACAAAGAAGCGGTCGTTGAGCCTGTGGTTCGGCAGAACTCACCAACCATCGGGTGGCCGCCGCCGGGACAACAACGGACAATGCAAGCGCGCAGACAAAGGCGCGAGTGAATATGAATATTCCGAATCTCATAACAATTGTCTTTTTGAATTTCACGCCGTTCCGAGGCCCACAAATGAAAACAAGAAACGGCGAAAGTACAAAAATAGTGTTTTATTGCTAAATTTGCAGTGTATAAAACCGCTTATGCGGTACGGACTTGAATCAAATTATCATTGAATATGAAAAAGTGTGTCCTTGTGTCCGGCGGCGCCGGATTTATCGGAAGCCACGTTACCGTGGAGCTTATCGAGGCTGGCTACGATGTAATCGTGGCCGATAATATGTCCAACTGTGACGAAACCTGCTACGAAGGAGTCAAAAAAATCACCGGAAAGGAGGACATTCCTTTCGTCAAGATGGATTTCTGCGATCCTGTGGCGACAGAACTTCTGTTCACGGCCAACAAGATCGATGCTGTCATCCATTTCGCTGGTTTCAAGGCCGTCGGAGAGTCCGTCAGCGAGCCGCTGAAATATTACAGGAACAATCTGGAGTCATTTATGAATGTCATCGAGACCGCAAGGAAGCACGGGTGCGAGAATATTCTTTTCTCCTCCTCAGCAACGGTTTACGGTGAGCCCGAGAAACTTCCGGTGACAGAAGAGTCGCCGAGACAGCCGGCCACCTCTCCTTACGGAAACACGAAGCAGATGTGCGAAGATATTCTCCGGGACTCCGTGAAGGCATATTCAAACATCAAGGGTATCGCGCTGAGGTACTTCAATCCGGTAGGGGCGCACCCGTCAGCGCTGATCGGTGAGTTGCCGCGCGGTGTGCCGAACAATCTGGTGCCGTTCATCACGCAGACCGCCATCGGCAAGCGCGAGTGCCTCTCCATCTTCGGCAACGACTACCCTACCCCTGACGGTACCTGCCAGAGGGACTTCATCGACATCGTGGATCTTGCCAAGGCGCACGTCTTCGCAGTACGCAGGATGCTTGAAGGCAAGATGAAGAAGGAATATGAGATCTTCAACATCGGCACGGGCAAGCCTTTGTCTGTGATGGAGCTCATCAATGCGTTCGAGAAGGCCAACGGACTGAAACTGAACTACAAGTTCGCACCTCGCAGGGCCGGAGACGTGACAGCAATCTGGGCGGATCCTACACTTGCCAACAACGAACTTGGCTGGAAGGCCGAGAGGTCGATCGAGGACACACTGGCCGCGGCCTGGGCCTGGGAGAAGCATCTGGCCGGAAAATAAATCCGTAGAGGGCGATGTTTACGCTCCACGACAGTTTACAATCAAAAATGGGGAAGGCCAACCGGTCTTCCCCAAATATTTTTCAGCAAAAAGAAACGGATTACTTTGCGGTTGCCTTGATGAGTTCACTGAGCTTCTGATACATAGCGTCAGTCTTTTCAAGGAGCTCCTTGCGGATTCCGGCGTAGTAAGCGGATTTCTTGCCTTCCACTTTCGCGTTCACTTTGTCCCTGAGGTCATTGTAGAGTTTGACAGCCTCGTCGAAGAGTCCGCCCAAAGCCTCATCGTCAGCTTTCTGGTTAAGCGCGCTGAAGAGGGAGCAATCATCGATGAAAGCTCCGATGACATATTCAATGTCCTTCTTGATGTCTCTAAGATTCATATCTCGTTTTGTTTAGTCTTAAAACTTGGCGAATATACGCATTTTTTTTCGATTTACGAATATGGTTCCGGCAGCTTCGGCGCTTCGACAGGTTCAGCGACCAAATACGGTTGGGGAGCTTGTCGAACCAACCGCACCATAACATTCACCTCACCAGGGTCACTTCGACAGGTTCAGTGACCAGAAGACTACTTGAACAGGCTGCGGACGAGGGCGGGAACATCGGCGACCTTGACAACCTCGATTCCTTGCGGCTTTAGATCCAAAGATGCGAATGACGAAATGAATATCTTCTTGAAACCCAGACGGGAAGCCTCGGAGACACGGCGATCGATCTGGGCGACCGGACGGATCTCGCCACTGAGGCCGATCTCACCGGAGAAACAGTTGTCGGAAGGGATGGCGAAATCAAAGTTAGAGGACAGGACCGCCGAGATGACGGCCAGATCGCAGGCCGGATCACTGACCTTGAGTCCGCCCGCCATATTCAAGAAAACATCTTTCTGTGCCAGTTTGAAGCCGGCCCTGCGCTCAAGGACCGCCAGGAGCATATTCAGTCGCCGCACGTCAAAGCCGGTGGCCGAGCGTTGCGCCGTGCCATATACCGCCGAGCTGACAAGTGCTTGTACCTCAAAGAGAAACGGTCTCGTGCCGTCAAGCATAGCACTGATGGCAGTGCCGCTGAGTCCGGCCTCGTGCATCGGAATAAGCAACTCGGACGGGTTGGAGACTTCACGGAGCCCTTTGCCGGTCATCTCGAAGACAGCCAGTTCGGAAGTCGAACCGAACCTGTTCTTGATGCTGCGCAGGATCCTGTACGAGCCTCTGTTCTCACCCTCAAACTGAAGAACCACATCCACGATGTGTTCCAGAATCTTCGGACCGGCGATGTAGCCTTCCTTGGTGATATGTCCGATCAGAATGACAGGGATGCCTGTCTCCTTGGCGAACCGAAGGAGGATGGCGGCAACTTCCTTGATCTGGGTCACCGAGCCTGGAGTCGAATCGACAGTCTGCGAGAACATTGTCTGGACAGAATCCACAATCATCAGGTCGGGTTCGATCTCACGGGCCTGCGCGACGATGTTCTCAATCAATGTCTCGCTGTAAATTTGACAGTTGGAGGCATCACCCCCCAAGCGGTCGGCACGCATCTTGACCTGACGCAGGCTTTCCTCACCGGTGACGTACAACGTCCTAAGTGACGGACAGCCAAGCGGAATCTGAAGGGAAAGGGTGGACTTACCGATTCCAGGCTCCCCACCGATCAGGACGAGAGAGCCCTCCACGATACCGCCACCGAGGATTCTGTCGATTTCCTCATTGTTCAGGGATAGCCGTGCCTCCGAACGGGAGTCAATCTCGTTCAGTTTCTGAGGTTTGCGGCTGGCACCAGGAACAGTGTCCGTCACGGTTGACTTTCGGGATCCTCCCGTCACGACTTTCTGTTCGACCATCGTGTTCCACTCTCCGCAAGCCGGGCAGCGCCCCATCCATTTGGGATATTCATTGCCGCAATTCGAGCAGAACCAGACTGTTTTTTCCTTCATATTCATCAATATTTATGTCGTTCGGCCGACCAGTACCTACTGGCACTTCGGTGGTTTATTGGCACTGTCAGACCACAAGTTCAGCGCCCAGACAACAAAGCGGATGATCGCCGCCGAACAATATTCAAAGATAGGCAATAGGACGGGGGAAGACAAAAAAAATTGCAGCATCTGGGTTTGACCCGGACACCGCACAAAACCCTTTCGGGAAACAACGGCTGAAATTACTCAGCAGTAGCAGTTGAATCGCAGCAAGCAGCGGTTGAATCGCAGCAAGCGGTTGTTGTGTCAGTAACAGCCTCAGCCTCAACAGCCTCTTCTGTAGCCTCACCTTCAGCGGCCTCGGCCTTCTTCGCGTTGTTACCGCAAGCAGAAGCAGCTACCATAAGAGCTACAACTGCGAAAGACATAAATACCTTCTTCATAATAATTATAAATAAAAAACTATAGTTACTCTACTCACGTTTTTCAGACCGCAAAAGTACATAGTTTTCTGAAATTTACAATAATTTTTTATAAAATTTTTATCTAAATCGATTATCTTGGCAACTCGCACTTCTCCAATCCAATGACTTTTCCGCTTACAATCTGAAAGCGAAGCGCCAAACGAGGCACGTCACCAGAGCCTTGGAAGCCACACGCACCCGGATTCATAAAGAGAAAACCATTCCTTTTGTCTCTGAATACCTGAGGAATATGCGTGTGACCACAAACGAATATATCAGGGTGGTAGGAATCGAGAAGAGCCTTTGCCCTCAGGTCATACATAGGCTGGTGCGGATTGAAGGCCCAGTAACTGCCTCGGCGCAAACCGATATGAGTCATCAGAATCCTCATACCCTCACACTCAAAGTACTGAAAGGCAGGATATTCCTGTCGAACATCGAGTCCGTCGCAGTTGCCGTGCACTCCGATCAAAGGCTTGAATGCGGCTATGGCCTTGGCACATTCAAACGTGCCGAAGTCTCCGGCGTGCCAGATCTGATCCACCGGTTCAAGGAACTTCTTCACATCATCAGCGAACACACCGTGGGTGTCGGAAATCAGTCCAATGTACATTTACTTACAGTTTAATCACGATCTTCTTCTTATAGAGAATCCACAGAAGACTGAATATGATAGTTACGAATATGAGCGCCCACAGCAGGGAAACATATTCATTGGCACCGAAGTAGCGGCTCGGAGCGAACCCGAAGAAGCCGTAGCTCTTCGCGATGACTCCGGAGAGCGCAAAAGCCATCAGGGCGTTCATACCCATAGCCTTGAAAGGCACGAAAGGTTTCTCATATCCCTTGACATCAAGCATATAGGCAAGGAAAGCCAGTGCGAGCATCGCCCAGCCTCCGGCGTAGAAGGCGTAGGAGACTGACCAAAGAGGTTTGTTGATCGGGATCCAGATGCTGAGAACCACGCCGAGGATCAAGGAAAGGCAACCATAGACAAAGGTTCTGTTGACAACTCTGTCCGGGGAATAGTTGACGGCTTGCGGGCACTTCGACAAGCTCAGTGACCGGCTGTCGGTAGATCCGGCCGCAATACCGTCATCTTTGGACGAAGCGTCGCAAAGAGCGGACATATTCTTTTGGGATCTGTGGATCATAGAACCGACCAAGTAGCCGAGGAGGCAGGAGCAGGCAGCAGTCATCGAGCCGAGAACGCCTTCCGGATCGAAGTCGGTTCCGTTGTAGCCGTGGTAGCAATGGTTTCCGCCGACCAGCCAAGTGTCGATCCTCATCGAGACATTGCCTTCGAGAGTGAACGCGCCGGGCTCACGGCCGAATATCAGTAATATTCCCGTGTAGGTAACGCAAAGTGTTGCGATCGCGGCAAGAATCTTCCCAGGCTTTTTGAGCCACAATGCAAGGCAGCCGGCGATGGCATAGGCCATACCTATTCGCTGAAGAACTCCGAATATTCGTTTATGCTGAAGCCAATAAAGGTAGTTCTGGCCGAAAGACCAAGTCTCATCGTGGAGCGAGGTCGGGAAGAATGGGTACAGGTTCAAGGCAAAGCCGACCAAAAAGATCAGCGCTCCCCTTTTCAGAACCTTCATGTAAGCCTTGGCTGTCGTTTTCTCGTACTTCGAGAAAGAGAACGCCATCGCGCATCCCATACAGAAAATAAAGAACGGGTACACAAGATCCGTCGGGGTGCAGCCATCCCAACCTGCGTGTCTGAGCGGCGGGAATATGTGTGCCCACGTGCCAGGATTGTTGACAATGCACATAAAAACGACTGTCAGTCCTCTAAGGACATCCAATGATTCATAACGTTTTTTCATAAGCGCAAAGTTACTCTTTATTATTCAATGTTGTATCTTTGCAGTATGGAGATTTTCTATGCTTACGAAATAGAGGACGGGTTGGTTCATCTTGACACCGACGAGAGCGCGCACTGCGTGAGAGTGCTCCGGCATCGGGTCGGGGACGAGGTCACAGTGGTGGACGGCGGCGGGAATATGTACCGTTGCCGCCTGAGCGACGACTCTCCCAAAGGAGCCGCTGCGGAGATTCTGGAAACAGTTCCCGGCTGGGGAGGGCATTCATATTCATTGAATATGGCGGTGTGTCCGACGAAGAACAACGATCGTTTCGAGTGGTTCGTGGAGAAGGCCACGGAGCTTGGGGTGGATGTGATCTCGCCGGTCATCGGGGATCGCTCCGAGCGGAAGGTGTTCAAGGCGGAGAGGTCCCGCAAGATTGCGCTTTCGGCGATGAAGCAAAGCTTGAAAGCGAAACTGCCGGTGGTGGAAGAGCCTGTCTCCGTGCAGAACTTCATTCTGGGACATTCGGAGGATTCTTCTGTCAAGATGATCTGCTACTGTTTTGAGGGCGAGACGTTGAGACGATCCATCAAGGATGTTCTGGAAGGACTTCCTTCTGATTCGTCGGTCACCGTGCTGATCGGCCCGGAGGGGGATTTCTCCCCGGAAGAGGCACGTTTGGCAGTCGAGCGTGGTTTTGTGCCTGTCCACCTCGGCCCAAGCCGCCTGCGGACAGAGACAGCGGCGGTGACGGCGGTGACGGCTTGCTACCTGCATTTTATAGATTAAAAATACGAATATGCAAAAGAAGACTATAGATGAGATCCTTAACGAGACGTTGAAGGTTCTCAAAGAGGGTGGAGTCATCCTCTACCCCACCGACACGGTCTGGGGACTTGGCTGCGACGCGACCAACCCTGAGGCTGTCGCAAAGATTTATGAGATCAAACATCGCTCGGACAGCAAGTCGCTGGTCCTGCTGGCAAACAGCCTGGATCAGATAGCGTTGTACGTGAACGAGATTCCACCGATGGCCATTGACCTGGTCGAGGTCAATGACAGACCGATGACGTTGATCTACCCGGGAGCGAAGACCTATCCGGCCCCAGCCGAAGGTGAAGCGTGGAAAGCTGACCGCTATCATTTGGCGCACAACACTGTGGCGGCGGATGGCACCGTCG
Organism: bacterium; assembly: GCA_963596515.1. Taxonomy (GTDB): domain Bacteria; phylum Bacteroidota; class Bacteroidia; order Bacteroidales; family UBA932; genus Cryptobacteroides. The sequence goes on along the minus strand of CAVBMN010000023.1, from coordinate 426 downwards.
GGATCCGCATTCCGATGATGGAATTCTGCCAGCAGTTGACCTACAAACTCGGCAGACCTATAGTCTCCACCTCCGCCAACATCTCTGGTGAGTCCACTCCAAAAAAGTTCACCGACATCTCAGAGGAGATTAAAAACGCAGTTGACTACACGGTCGATCCCCGACTCGAAGCCGGTGCCACAGGACTAGCCTCCCAAATCATCAAGATTGGCCTCGACGGCGAGGTGGAGATCATCCGAGCGTAATCATTCGGAGCGAAGCGACGCAAGGGGTTTGGGGAGTACGCTCCCCAATGCCCCCACCGGGGGCTGTCGCAAAGCGACTGGGGGTGGATTATCTCCACAAAAAAAGTCGGAGCAGCGAATGCTGTCCCGACTTAATTTTGTGGAGATATAGAGATTCGAACTCTAGACCCCCTGCTTGCAA
>CAVBMN010000022.1:0-29488 GCA_963596515.1 bacterium | reverse complement strand
ACAACACTTACGACGACACGAAGATGTTCCCGCTTATCATGAAGCCCGGGAAGGCGATCGAGGCTGTCAGGGAAGGAAAGTACAGGCTTGTCTGCCTGAATGATAACGTTCACATCCGGAACTATGATCAGGTGATGTCCTCTCTGGAGGAATCATTCAATGTCATCCTGCCAGAGAAATCCTCGTTTGAGAAGTGATTTTCGGTCAGGATTTTAAAAGCAGCTTCTGAAGAGGTCGTCCCACTCCTTCATCGTCTTTTCCAGCGTGAAGTCTCCGGCTCGCCTTCGGGACTCCGTTCCGAAGCGTTTCCGCAGCTTCTCATCGGATATGATGCTGCATATTCCCCTTGCCAGCGTGGCGGTGTCGCCGACTTTTGCAAGGTAACCGTTCGCTCCGATCGTGACCAGTTCGGAAGGCCCTTTCGGACAGTCGTAGCTGACAATCGGAAGGCCGGCCTCCATCGCTTCCAGGATCACCATTCCGAAGCCTTCATATTTTGATGTAAGGATCAGGCAGGAACTGTCGATCATCTCTTTCCGCACGTTGTCCGTGCTGCCTTCGAGAACCACCTTGCCTTGCAGTCCGATGTCGTTGATCTGGTTCTGAAGCGCCTCTTTCTGGCTGCCGTTCCCATAGATGCTCAGGGTCCAGTCGGGGTGCCTGCCGTCAACTGTCTTCCAAGCTGTTATCAGATCCGTGAAGTTTTTCTGGCTTTCCAGCCTTCCGACCGCTATGCAACGCTTCCGTGTCAGTGGCGAAACCTCTTCGGAAACGAAAGACAACGGATTGTAGATCTGGTCCACTTCCGGCCTTACCTTGAGCCAATCCTCCTTGTCGGCCTGTGTCAGCACCACGAATCTGTCCAGTTTCCTGACGGCTTTCTCCAACCTTCTTGTCCGGAACGCCGCATAAATCTTTCCGAATATGTTCGTTCCGTATTTCATCAGAAACTTCTCGTGCGAGAAATGGAATTCCCCCAACTTCACGCTTCTGTCGGTACATCTTGTGATCGCATAAAGCCCGTTGTCGCAGACTGTGACGGTGATGTCCGGCCGGATTTCTCTCAGCAGGGAGTCAAGCCTGCTCCTGTATTTGAAGAGAAACAGCCTGTCATTGGCATCAAGATCGTGACGGATGATCTTGCCGCTTAACGGGAAGAACTCTTTCCGGCCTTTTTGCCGGGCCGTGATGATGTGTATTTCGTAGCCCAGAACATCGGCCAGATAGTTGGCCTTTGTCGTGAGCACCCTCTCGATGCCTCCGGAGAGGTTCAGGGCGTGTATGCAGTATGCAAGTCTCATCACATAGTCTTTTTGCACCGCCAATTTACGAAGTTTATGCTGAAATTCAAAGCGTTCAGAACTTTTCACTGTTTACGCGTTTTCCCGCCGGCCAGCCTGATCCGGACGAAGAGTAAAAGCAAGTTCGAGTTTTGAGTGGATACCGCGGCAGAACGCCGCTCAGTGTTGTCTTGAGATTCGTCGGATCGTTGGCTTTCGGCGGGATTGAAGCGTAAAAGACTTCCATCGGACAATCAGCTGCCGGACAAAAACCTAAGACAAAGTTAGTCCTATGAATATTACCGATGCGGAAACTAAAAGAAAATCGATGAAAAAGTTTCTGTTTTTTATCGATTTGTGGTGAAATCTCAAAATAGATTGTAAATTTGGGACGACACAAAAAAAGTTTATCGAGTATAAAAAAATATTTATGGGGCTTTTGAAGAGAATGAGGATGCTGTTCCGTGGCACACGCCACGATTTTGTTCCGATCCTCGCGCAGCAGACGGATTTTCTGTGCAAGACATCATCGCTTTTGGTAGAGATGTTCGGAACTGATGATGTCGAACGAAGGGCTGGGATGGAGAAAGAGATAAAATCCTGTGAGGCTCAGGGGGACGCTCTCCTCACAGAATTTCACGAGATGTTGTCCGGCCGTCTTTTCGTCCAGGTGAACAAACTGGACCTACAGTCCGTGGCGATGGCGATGGACGACTGCCTTGATGTCATCAAGGACACCTCCAAGGCGGTGCTGATCTACCGTCCCGAGAAGTTGGATGACCAGCTGAAGGATCTGGCACAGATGGCGAAATCCCAGTCTGAGGTCATACACGATGTCATTCCGCTTTTGGTTGATCTTAAGAAGAATCTTCCGGCCATCTCTATGGCTTGCGAGCGTGTCACTGAGCTGGAACACGCCGCAGACGATGCCTACGAGGAGTATATGGGGTACATTTTCAGCAACGAGGAGAACACCAGAGAGCTTGTCAAGTACAAGAATCTGGCAGAGATGCTGGAGAACGCCACTGACGCGCACAAGCGCATTTCCGACAATATTCGTAAATTGCTGCTCAACTATCTGGTTGATTGATGTGTTTGGTAAGCGGCAAGTTATTTTTCACGGTTGCTAATATAAAGGTATATGAGACGATTCGTTTTGGCGGCGGTGTCGCTGTCTATTTTCTTTTGCTGTGCGTTTTTTGATGCGGACGCCGCTGAAAACACATTGAAAGTCGCATCCGTGTTCACGGAACATATGGTCCTTCAGCGGGACACCACGGTTTTGGTTTGGGGATGGGCTGAGTCTGGCACCAAGGTGACTGTTAAAGGGTCTTGGGACAAGAAGTCGGTTTCATCGGTCATTACCGGCGCTGACGGACGTTGGGAATGCGGCTTGAAAACCCCGGAGGCTGGTGGGCCATATTCAGTGACTGTCTCGGGAGGCGGCGAAAAGGTTGTACTCGGCGACGTGATGAGCGGCGAGGTCTGGCTGTGCACCGGGCAGTCGAATATGGAGATGTTTGTCAGCGGATTCAGCGGCCAGCCTGTCGAAGGCGGCGCCGAAGCCATTCTTGACGCTCCTGAATATTCGGACAGAATCAGGGTTTTCAACATCAAGGCGGCCAAGGCGTATGAGCCGCGGATTGAGGTGGATGCGTCTTGGTCAAGGACTGACGGCAAGACAACGGCAGGCATTTCCGCTGTGGCATATTTCTTTGCGAAACGTCTGACAAGGACGCTTGGAGTCCCGGTCGGAATCATTTGCAGTCCTTGGGGAGGTTGTCGACTTGAGCCGTGGATGAACCGCGAATGGTTGGACAAGTCTGTCAAGGGTTATCTTTCCGAAGTTCAATACAAGAATATTCTTGACCGCAGGGAGGAAGACGGGAAAGCACCTCGCCAGCTGGCGACGATGTACAATTCCAGGATGTATCCGGTCAAGGGTTATACCCTCAAGGGGTTCCTTTGGTATCAAGGCTGTGCCAATCTGGCTGACAACACATTCTACAACAGGCTTCAGGCTGGTATGGTCGAATGTTGGAGGGATATGTGGGGAGATACTGGCGACAGGATGCCTTTCTACTTTGTCTCAATCGCACCTTTTGCCTATGGCAATGACTGTGAGAGGCCGTCAAGGGCTTTCTTCGTGGAGAACCAGTTGAGCTCTTTGGACATCATTCCGAATTCCGGGGCAGCCATAACGGAATCCATTGGCGACAAAGGTTGCATTCATCCGGCGAAAAAGAAAGAGGTGGCCGATCAGTTGGCGCTTTTGGCCATTGAAAGGACATATAATGTGAAGACGGGTCTTGGCAGCGGTTTCCCTTATCCTGAAAAGGTGGTGTTCCCGTCCAATTCGACCGTGGCATCAGGCAGGATCCGCCAGTCTGGGTTCGGAATGGAGATTGTCCGTGGCGATAATGCGAACGGTGAGATTCGTATCCGCTTTGCGAACACTCGTGCCGGCGTTGGGCGTCTGTCTGTTTTCGGGGCTGAAGTCCGCGGCTTTGAGGTTGCCGGACCGGATAAGGTCTTCCATCCGGTGAAGGCTGTGGCCAACCGCTTCGATGTTGTCCTTGACTGTTCGCAAATAGCTGATCCTGTCGCTGTTCGGTACGCTTTCCATAACGCTTCGGATGCTGATTTGACGAGTACGTTGGGTGTTCCTGTGCCGTCGTTCAGGACTGACAATTGGTCAGAATAGGATTCTGGGCTTAAAAATTGTAAATGTCTTTGATTATCATTAAATTTGTAGGATAATCAGAGACATTTTGATTTTATGGCTATAGCTAGTATTCTAAAAAAAGTGTTCGGCTCGAAGGCCGACAGGGATCTCAAGCAGATCAGACCTATCCTGAACAAGGTTCTGGAGGCTTACGGTCCGATAGACAAGCTCTCCAACGATGAACTGAGAGCCAAGACGGAAGAGTTGAAGGCAAGGCTGCGTGAGTGCGAGGCTCCTTTCGAGAAGAGGATCGCCGAGATCAAGGCCAAGCTGGACGAGGATATTCCTGTACACGAGAAAGAGACACTCGCGACCGAGTCGGACAAACTTGTGAAGGATGAGGATGCGGAGATCGAGAAGGTTCTGGAAGAGATACTTCCGGAGGCTTTCGCGATTATGAAGTCCACAGCCCGCAGGTTCAAGGAGAACGCCACCATCGAGGTGACAGCCAATGATTTCGACCGCGCGCTCAGCATAAACCACGATTTCGTCCACATCGAGGGCGACAAGGCCATATACCAGAACCATTGGGTCGCCGGCGGCAACGAGGTGACCTGGGACATGGTTCACTACGATGTCCAGCTGATCGGTGGTATAGTGCTGCATCAGGGCAAGATCGCCGAGATGGCGACCGGTGAGGGAAAGACCCTCGTGGCGACCCTCCCTGTGTTCCTTAACGCGTTGGCCGGCAAGGGTGTGCACGTGGTGACCGTCAACGATTACCTCTCCAAGCGTGACTCCGAGTGGATGGGACCTCTCTATATGTTCCACGGCCTTTCTGTGGACTGCATCGACAAGCACGAGCCTAACAGCGATGCCCGCAAGAGAGCTTACAACTGCGACATTACATTTGGTACGAACAACGAGTTCGGCTTTGACTACCTTCGTGACAATATGGCAGTGAATATGACAGATCTCGTCCAGAGGAAGCATCACTATGCCATTGTCGATGAGGTGGATTCCGTGCTCATCGATGACGCGCGTACTCCGTTGATCATCTCCGGTCCTGTGGCCAAGGCTCAGGATGACGAGCAGTATATGGAGTTCAGGCCTTATGTCGAGAGCCTCTACCAGAAGCAGCGCGCACTCGTGACCCAAGTCCTGAACGATGCGAAGAAGGCTATCGCCGCCGGTAAGGAGGACGAGGGCGGAATGCTCCTGCTACGTGCCTACAAGGGTCTCCCTAAGTACCAGCCGCTCATCAAGTTCCTCAGCGAACAGGGTATGAAGCAGCTGATGCAGAAGGCCGAGAACTATTATATGCAGGACAACGAGCGTGAGATGCACATCGTCACTGACGAGTTGTATTTCGTGATCAGCGAGCAGCAGCACTCTGTGGATATGACTGACAAGGGACACGATCTGCTTGCGAACGCCGTTTCCAATCCGGATTTCTTTGTGCTTCCTGACGTTGGAAGCCAGATCGCCGAGATCCAGAAGAATACCGAACTATCCGCCGAGGAGAAGCAGGAGAAGAAGGACGCGCTGATGGAGGACTACTCGTTGAAGAGTGAGCGTGTCCACACCGTCATCCAGCTCCTCAAGGCCTACGCTATGTTCCAGAAGGATGTTGACTACATTGTCATCGACAACAAGGTCAAGATCGTGGACGAGCAGACCGGCCGTATTATGGAAGGTCGCCGTTGGAGCGATGGTCTGCATCAGGCTGTCGAGGCCAAGGAGAACGTCAAGGTCGAGGCTGCCACACAGACTTTCGCGACCGTCACCCTTCAGAACTATTTCAGGATGTACCATAAGCTGGCTGGTATGACCGGTACCGCCGAGACAGAGGCCGGCGAGTTCTGGTCCATCTACAAGCTTGATGTGGTTGTCATCCCGACCAACCGTCCTGTCATCAGGGACGATCAGGATGACCTTATCTATAAGACAAAGAAGGCGAAATACACCGCTGTAATTAATAAAGTTGAGGAACTCATCGCCAAAGGCCGTCCGGTTCTCGTCGGCACGACAGACGTAGAGACTTCCGAGCTCCTGAGCCGTATGCTCAGAATGAGGGGCATCAAGCACAACGTCCTCAATGCCAAAGAGCACGCCAGAGAGGCTGAGATCGTCGCTCAGGCTGGTATGTCCAGCACCGTGACCATCGCCACGAATATGGCGGGTCGTGGTACCGACATCAAGCTTTCGCCGGAGGTCAAGGCTGCCGGTGGTCTTGCGATCATCGGTACGGAAAGGCACGACAGCCGCCGTGTGGACCGCCAGTTGAGAGGCCGTGCCGGCCGTCAGGGAGACCCTGGCTCATCTGCTTTCTATGTTTCCCTTGAGGACAAACTGATGCGTCTGTTCGGTTCCGAGAGAATCGCCGGTGTGGTAGACAAACTCGGAATGGCTGATGATGAGGCTCTTGTGAGCGGAATGCTCTCAAAATCAATCGAGAACGCCCAGAGGAAAGTCGAGGAGAACAACTTCGGAATCCGTAAGAGACTCCTTGAATATGACGATGTGATGAACTACCAGCGTGAGGCCGTCTATGCCAGAAGGCGCAACGCCCTTTCCGGAGAAAGAATCGAGATCGATGTAAGAAATATGATGATCGATTCCGCCTCCATCATCGCCGGCCGCGCCGAAGGAATGCCTTACGCCGATTTCGAGGAATATGTGATGGCCCAGCTATCGATTGACCTCGGTTTCGATGAGAAGTTCTATTCCAACGCCAAGGGCGACCAACTCACCGACGCTCTCTGCAAGCAGATGCAGGCGGTTTACGAGCGCAGGATGAACACCCTCGCCGAGAAGGTCTATCCGTTCATCAAGATGATCTTCGAGAAGCAGGGAAATATGTACAAGAACATAGCGATTCCTATCTCTGATGGTCGCAAGATGCTGACTCTCAGCGTGGATCTTGAGAAGGCCTACAACACGGAGGGCAAGGAGATCGCCAAGGCCCTAAGCCGCTCCATCATCCTCTATCAGATTGATGAGCACTGGAAGCAGCATCTTCGTGATATGGATGACCTTCGCCAGAGCGTGCAGAACGCCGCATATGAACAGAAGGATCCGCTCGTGGTTTACAAGCTGGAGAGCTACAACCTCTTCGCCACTATGCTTGAGGAACTCAACAAGGATGTCCTCTCGTTCCTCCTCAGGGCTTTCGTGCCTCTGCGTGAAGACAGCGAGGCGCGCCCGGCACAGGCTCCGAAAAGCCAGGATATGAGCAATATGAGGACGCAGCGCAACGACCTTACCACCAACGGTGAGCAGAAGGCGCGGACTCCGATCCACGTGGACAAGAAGATCGGGCGCAATGACCCTTGCCCTTGCGGTTCCGGCAAGAAGTACAAGAACTGCCACGGTGCGGGTCTGGTTTAATGAATATATTAACTGAATATAATAAGGTATATGAGCGCGAATTATGGTTCCAATGATTCTGCGAGCGTGAACGACATCAGCAGAATCTCAGCCGGTTCGGTAATCAAAGGAGAGATCACTTCTCCTAATGACATAAGGATTGACGGTACGTTCGAAGGCCGTATCTTCTCCCAGGCAAAGGTCGTTGTCGGTGAGAAGGCCGTGATCAAGGGCGATATCATCTGCAACAACGCTGACTTTTGGGGAAAGATCAACGGCAACTTCTTCGTGAAGGACACCCTTTCCCTTAAGGACACCTGTGTTGTCGAGGGTGATCTCCACATCCGCAGGCTTCAGGTTGAGCTGGACGCCAAGTTCAACGGCAACTGCAAGATGATCACCGAGGAAGAGTTCAACCAGCTCACATCCGGCTCCCGTCCTGGAATGTATGATGTCCAGGCTCCGGCTCCGAAGGAAGAGGAAGACTTCTCCGTCCCTTCCGGCAAGTCTCCGTTCTCCATCCCTGCCAACGACGAGATCCCTGAGGCTTAGTTCTCTTTTCCACAGGTGTGTCCAAAGAAACAGGAATAAATGATAACAATGTAAAGTTCAAGGAAATATACGATAAGTATTTCCACGAACTTTACTTGTATCTTCATTCTGTGACGGAGGACAGCCAGGAAATCGAGGATATTATTCAGGATGTCTTTCTGAAGCTTCTTCAGGGAGGCATTGATATTTCATCCATCTCCAATGTCAGAGGGTACATATATTTCTGTGCCCGGAACGCTTTGTACAACCGTTTGAGGGACAAGGCGAACAGAAAGCGGATCATCTCGGAGGTTTTCGCCGAAGTCTCTATGCAGTCGGACGAGCCAGATGTGACAGACACAGAAGTGTTGATCAAATGCGCCAATGATGCCGTTGAGAGGCTTCCGGAGAATTGCGGTGAGATTTTCCGTATGGTGAAGATGGAGCATAAGTCGTATAAGCAGACAGCGGAGGCAAAAGGGCTTTCCATCAAGACTATCGAATCGCAGATGGGCATAGCTCTCAGAAAGATCCGTGAATACGTGAAAAAAAATCTTAAATCTTTTTAAGGGTTTTCCGGAATCAAGTGTCTATATTGTGAAAACACTGATAACAGATATGGACAAAATCCCGTATGAGCTGATAGCCAAGTATCTAAGCGGAGAGTGTCTGCCTGAGGAGGAGCGGACGCTTGAGCGATGGTTGGACGAAGGCTCGGAAAACAGAAAGATTTTTGAGGAGCTGTCGCAGGAATGGTCGGCGGTGTCTTCATCCGAGAAATATTCCCGGGTGAGGAGTGATGTCTGGTCTGATTTGGAAGACCGGATATATTCATCAGGCCATCGCACTCGCAAAACCGGCATATTCAGTCGTGTGGCAGGTATCGCGGCCGCTGTCGCGTTGGTTTCTGTGCTTGCGTTCGCTTTTGTCAAAGTGGACAGGAAGGAGAAACTATATGCCTCGCAGATGATAACGGTCAGAACGATGCCGGGGCAGAAATCCGAGGTCGAACTTCCTGACGGTACCCACATTTGGTTAAACTCTGAGTCGGAGATAACCTATCCGGCCGATTATAATGTCAATAACAGAAATGTCTCTCTAACCCGTGGAGAGGCGTTCTTTGATGTGGCCAAATCCGAGACGAGCAAGTTCTTGCTTGATGCCGGTGAACTTGGTGTCAAGGTCTATGGAACAAGATTCAACGTCCGGAGATATGACGATGACCCGGATGTCGATGTCGCTCTGGAGGAAGGTCATATTGATGTACTCTCTCCTGATGGCGGAAAATGGGCCGAGATGTTCCCGGGGCAGAAATTCACATTGGAAAAGACCACGGGTGACAGATCCCTGGTGAAATGCGACGCCGGGATTGAAGGAATATGGCGTATGGGCGAGCTTGTGATAGACCAGGCCACATTCGACAAGGTCTTGAAGTCAATGGAACGCTGGTACGGGGTACGGATAACAGTGTCCGGGGAATATGATGCCGGGAGGCGGTTCTGGATGACCATCAAGACAGAATCCCTTCGGGAGATGTTGGACAAACTGGACAGGCTGATCCCGTTCAGTTACGACATCAACGGTGAGAAAGTCACACTAAAACTTACAGACTAGATTTCATTTTTACATAACTAATAACAGTATGAACAAGAGATTAATGTTTATCTTGAGTTCGTTGCTGTTCGGCCTTGTCACCATTGCCTCCCACGGGCAAGGGAAGGGGGTTGCAGTCTCACTTGAACTGAATAAGGCAAGTGTTGTGGATTGCATCAGAACCATTGAGCAGCAGACGGACTACACTTTCATCTTCGACGATTCTGTCGTTGCCACCGGGACTGTCACATTCAGTTGCAGCAATATGCCGCTGGAAGATGTCCTGAGACGTATTTTCACTCCACGTGGGGTTGGATTCGAACTGACCGGGAAGCAGATTCTCCTGAAAAAATCGGAGAGAAAAACTGCTCATCCGACCCATAAGACTATCTCCGGAGTTATCAAGGATGAGTCCGGACAGCCTTTGCCTGGTGTCGCTGTCGTGGATTCACGCACAAAGAACGGAGTGTCTTCGGATCTGGACGGAAAGTACAGCATCGAGGTCCCTTACGGAGAGGCAGAGCTGATGTTTATGTGTCTCGGCTTCGCGGATATGCGGGTCAGTGTGCCTGTGGATCGTCAGACTCTGGATGTCGTTCTTGGTGACAATATGCAGTCCCTTGAGGAATCTGTGGTCGTCGGCTACACCCCGATGCGTAAAAGTGACTTCACCGGTTCCGTAGCGCAGATCAAGGCTGGGGAACTTTCACTGACATCACCGACCGTGGGACAGTCTATAGTCGGCAAGGTGGCCGGTGTGGAAGTCCATCAGACAAGCGGCGCTCCGGGACAGGGCGTGCAGATCCGTGTGCGTGGAGTCAACTCTCTGTCTGCCAGTTCCGAACCATTGTATGTGATCGACGGATATCCAGCCTCCGAGGATGTTTACGTCAATCCGAATGACATCGAGAGCATTGATGTCCTCAAGGATGCGGCTTCGGCGGCGATCTATGGATCCAGAGGTGCCTCAGGTGTCGTCCTGATCACAACCAAGCGTGGAAAAGAGGGTGACAAGGCGAAGATCTCATACGATTTCTCCTATGGAATACAGCAACTTGACAGAAAGGTGAAGCTTCTTGACGCAGACCAGTTCCGTGACCTGTACATAGCCGCCAGAAACAATTCTTACCGTCTCCGTGCGACCGCAGCCGGTGTGGAGTGGAGTCCGAATGACGACAACACCGTTAGAGCCGCGAAAGGATTTTCCCTCTCGGAAGTTGGCATCCATCCTATGTTCTTTGATTTCACGACTCTTACTCCTGTCAAGCAGCAGTACAATACGGACTGGCAGGATCTGGTGTTCTCGAACGCCGGAATGATGAGGCATAACGTCTCCGCCACAGGCGGCACCAAGAATGTCAGGTATATGGCCAGCATCGGGTATATGAATCAGGATGGTATCATCTCACCGTCGAACCACAAGAGGACCAATGCAAGGCTCAATCTGGATGTCAAACTGACCAAGAGGCTCTCAGCGGAGTTTTCATATTCAATGTATGACGCCAAGAACAAGGTGGTGCAGGCCGAAGGCCGAATGATCAATGACGGCATCATCCAGAGCGCTTTGATGTACCTGCCTAATCTTCCGGCTTATGACGAGAACGGCGACTACGCCAGAAGCGCGATGATCAAGATGCGTGACGACTGGGGAATAAACTTCCCGGAAAACCCTTTGGTGATAGCCAACGAGCTGGACATAAGCGAGAAGAGCTCAAGGCACAATCTCAATGTCAATTTCACTTACGAGATTCTTAAGGATCTGAAGTTCTCGGCCCGTCTTGGCCAGCAGTGGTATAACTACCGCTATTTCTATTACCGTCCGATGAGCATCGGACGTGATGGGGCACCGGCCTACAGTTCGGCTCTATCCGCTTACAATGTAGGAAGAACGACATCTGTGTACGACGTTGATAAACTCGGTGAGTTCACATTGAACTACAAGAAAGATCTCGGCAAGAGCAGGATCAATGCCCTCGCCGGTTACACGATGCAGAAGAAGACCTACGACCGTGTCGGTGTTGAGGCCAAAGGTTTCGCCAATGACCGGATCCACGAGGTCACGGCTCACGGAACCAATGCGTCAGATATCTCTCTTTACAGTACGAGAAAGGCGGCCTGGTCGCTTCTGTCCTACTTCGCGCGTCTCAACTGGTCGTATGACGGAAGGTACGCTCTCACCGGAACAGTCAGGGCTGACGGCTCGTCCCGTTTCGGTGTGGACAACAGGTACGGATTCTTCCCTTCGGTCTCGGCCGGATGGACTTTGTCCAACGAGCCTTTCTTGAAGGACAGACTTGAGGATATCGCGTCCATCAGGCTGCGCGCCAGCTGGGGAAAGAGCGGCAATAACAACATCGGTAACTATTCCAGCATCGCATCGATCTCCACTGGCGGCTATGCGTTCGGCAACACGGCAGTGTCAGCCACCGCCGAGGGGGCGTTCACTGACACCGCTCTCGGATGGGAGACCACGACCCAGACCAACATCGGTGTGGATCTCGGCTTCCTTGACAACAGGATCAATGTGATAGCGAACTATTACAACTCTATATCCTCGGACATCCTGTACAAGGCTCCGATCTCAGTGATCTCCGGTTCCACGTCCACAACAACCAATATGAGTGGGGCGAAGATCCGCAACCGTGGTTTCGATGTCCAGGTGGACACCAGGATCCTGACAGGTAAGGTGAACTGGAACTTCAGCGCCAATGTCTCCGTGAACAGGAACAAGGTGGTGGATATGGGTGGTCTGGACGACATCATCTCGGTCACCGAGCGGTCGGTCGGCTCACACATCACCAAGAAAGGCTATCCTATCGGCTCATTCTACGGCTATGAGGCCATAGGAATAATGTCTGAGGCTGACTATGCCAATGCCCTTCTCGACAGGAAAGTCTATGTGGCGAACGGCAACAAGTTCCCGGAAGGTTACGTCCTCAAGGGACCGGCTGTGGGATCATATTCATTGGATAATCTTTCCTATGGCAATGTCATCTGGAAGGATCAGAACGGCGATGGTGTCATCAACACTGATGACAAGACCATCATCGGGGATGCTTATCCTGATTTCACGGGCGGATTCTCCACGAACCTGAGTTGGAACGGGTTTGACCTCGCGGCCAGTTTCTCATATTCATACGGTGGGGAAGTGATCAACTTCCAGGACTATTACCTTTATAATATGGAGGGGTCGTCCAACCAGTACGCCATCGCCAAGGACCGCTATGTATCCGATGCCGAGCCGGGAAGGAACAATGTACCTATAGCGACCAGAATCTCCACGACAAACGGTTCGTTGAAACTTTCGTCTTACTATGTGGAGGACGCGTCGTATTTCAGATGCACCAATGTCACCCTTGGATATTCATTGCCTTCGAAATGGATGGAGAGGATAAAGATCGCCTCCTGCCGGATCTATGTGAGCGGCGACAACCTTTTCACCATCACTCCTTATCGTGGCTACAATCCGGAGGTGTCCTACAAGAGCAGCAACCTTATGCCGGGATTCGACTGGGGATGCTATCCTCTGTCCAGAATCTGGTCAGCCGGACTTAATCTGACATTCTAAAAGATCACATTATGAAAGCAAGAAATATATTGATAAGCGTCTTTGCGGCCGCGTCTTTGTTCTCCTGCGACTTTTTGGATGAGTTCGATCCGAACTCTGTCACGACGGGAAACTTCTACAAGACAGAGAGTGATATCCAAACCTCTGTCAACGGAATATACTCGGCGCTTACCCAAAGCTATTATTTTACCTATAACCACTACTTTACGGATGTACGCGCCAATGCCACCATCGTCAAGGACGCTGGTGCCGTGAGCGGAATTCCGTACCAGTTCTACAATTTCACATTGACAGAGGAGAACTCTTACGTTTACAACCGTTATGCTCAGATGTACAAGACTGTCTCAAGGGCGAACAAGGTTCTCTCACACATCGATGATGTCGTGTGGTCCTCGAAAGACAGCAGGGATGTCTGCGAGGCCGAGGCCAGGTTTCTCAGGGCGTTGACTTATTTCTACCTTGTGACGGAGTGGGGTGACGTTCCACTTGTACTGAAGGATCTCACGACGACGGCCGAAGTCAAGGCAAACAATGTCAGGACACCTAAGGCTGATGTCTATAAGGCTATCGCAGAGGATCTTGAGGCTGTGGTGTCCGGGCCGATTATGGATTTCCCTTCTGCGTCAGAGTGTGGAAGAGCCAGCAAGGCGGCCGCTTATGCCTTGTTGGGAAAAGTGTTCCTTCAGCAGGCCTGCGATGAGGATTTCGCCGGAGAGAAAGACGGGCTGCTAAAATCGGCGGAGACAAATCTTAGGAAAGCTTGGGATCTGAGAAAGTTCTCCAGTCTGTCAGATGTGAAATATTCGGACATCTGGTCGCTCAGTACGCAGAAAGGCTGCTTGGAGAACATATTCCAGATCAACTGCATTCAGGGCAATGAGTCATTGAGCTCGTCCTGGAACTGGCTGTTCGGCCCGAACACCACCGGAGTCACATCGAAGAAACTTGGCAATATGCAGAATATCACCACTTCGGCTGTGTATGACTCGTTTGAGTCGGGAGATGTCCGCAAAGGTTTCCTGCGCAAGTTTGAGACCGCCGGCCAGACATATTACCATACTATGAAATATGTTGACCTTGATTGCGGCACCGATGGGTACGGAGGCAACAATTGGGTTGTCCTAAGGTATGCTGATGTCGCTTTGATGCTTGCTGAGACTTATTATTGGCAGGGCAATGCCGACGAGGCGAGAACGTGGATGAATATGGTCCGTGCGAGGGCCGGCCTTGCGGCGTGGTCAGGAACCGATCTCCGCCAAGGAATTTACGATGAGCGTCTGCACGAGTTTATGCAGGAGGGACTCAGGTGGCAGGATGTCCTCAGGATGTATTCCAGAGAGGAGATGATCGCCCACTATAACGCCATCAACAGTAATTTCGGCCTTAAGGATCTGTTGCTTCCTATTCCTTACAATGAGAGGATCCTGAATCCGGACGGCCTTTATCAGAACCCAGGTTATGGCAACTAATCTGAAATATATCATCCCGGCGTTGGCCGCTGTCATCGCCGGGTGTTCGGGAACCTCCGATGAACCGGAGTCCCCTGTGTCAGATGGCTATGAGATAGTCTGGACACCTGAATCCCCGCTGAAAGGGGAGACCGTGACCTTCTCTGTCCCGAAGGCGGAGAACGATGTCAGATCGATCCTTTGGACGTTCGGAGACAATGGCACGAAGAGTTCTGATGGCGCTTCCGCCGTTACCCACGTCTATGAATATGCCGGGACCTACAATGTGCAGGCGTATCTGACATTGAAGGCCGGCGGAATGAAGGAGGTTACGGCCAAGGTGCCGGTTTCTGACACTGACGCCGCGATGATCCTCAGCAACATCTTTCCTGCCAGGATGGAAACGGTGACGTTCGGGGTGACATCCGTGCCTGGAATCCAGTCTGTGTCCTGGGATTTCGGAGACGGGCAAACGGAAAAGAATTCGATGTCTCCTGTTCACCAGTACACAAAGGACGGCAAGTATGAAGTCAATGCCGAGGTCTCATTGTCAGGAGGCAAGACCATAAGACTCTCGCAGTCGGTTTCAGTGGAAGGGGAGAGCCTCAGTTGGGCCTGCCGGAATTTCACCAAGGGAAAAGTCTGGATTATGGCTCACCGTGGCAATGTCGATGCCGGCTACGAATATGCTCCCAACTCCCTTGCCGGTTTCCGGAAATGTGTGGAGTCTGGCTGTGCTGATTTCATAGAGACGGACGCGCAGATCACCAAGGACGGAGTCGTCATCTGTTTGCACGACAACTATTTGAGTCGCTTCACGGATTACAGTTCGTATGCCACGGACAGAGGGTATGTCTCGCAGTTCACCTACGAGGAGATCAAAAAATACCGTATCAAGACCACTGACGGCAAGGTCTCCGACCAGATTGTGCCGACATTGAAGGAAGTTCTGACGGAATTCAGGGGCAAGGTATGGTTCGATCTGGACAAGTGCTCCGACACTGACAAGGACATCGAGATGATCTCCAAGATTTATGATGTCGTTAAAGAGTGCGGATGTCTTGACAGGGTTCAGTTCTATGTCGGCAATTCGGGTACTTCCAACGCGAAGTGGCTGACGGAACAGCCACAGCCCGCCATCATCTCGCCACACGCCAACAGCAGCAAGCAGTTGACCGCGATGACTCCTTTTCAGCCGTTCTATTTCGTCCAGATCTCCACAGCCACATTGCAGAATGATCTCTCTTGGCTCAGGACGGCCGGGGCCGCCGGGCTGACGGTCACGAACATCCTTGATGACAACGGTCAGGCTTTCAAAGAAGGAAACACTGCCTTGGTGGATAAGTTTGTGGGTGCCGGGTTGGATATGGTGCAGTGCGACTACCCGGTTGAGATGGACAAGCATCTGAGATCTATTGGAAAACGTTAATGATAAGACAATGAAAACATTAAGATATTTGACAGCGATGCTGCTTTGCGCGGCCGCTGTGGCCTGTTCCGAGAAAGAGGAAAACGAGCCGGTATATTCATCCGAACTGACTCCTTCGTTCTCGTATGATGTCGAGGGGGACATTGTGGCGGGCGAGACATACATCAACTTCGAAAACACCACGGAAGTCAAAGGAACGGAAGTGGCGAGATATTTCTGGCATTTCGGATTCTCCGGGGAAGGAAACTGGTCCGAGGATGCCAATCCTGATCCTGTCCTGTATAAGACTCCTGGAGAGTATACGGTCAAACTGACGGTCTGGGGAGCTGATGGCAACAAGGCCACGGCTGAGAATGTCGTCAAGGTTCTTGCGGCCAATGTTCCTCCTGTGGCGGCTTTCTCATATTCACCACTTTCCGTAAAGGCCGGAGATTCGGTGACATTCACTGACGAGTCAAAGGATGAGGATGGTCAGGTGACCTCCCGGAAATGGATTTTTCCTGACGGGACGACCGCAGAGGGTGCGCAGGCATCATTCACTTTCGCGTCCGCCGGAATATTCAAGGTCACTCTGACTGTGATGGATGACAGGGGAGCGGAAGCCTCATTGACAAAGGCCTTGTTCGTCCGTGGCGCAGATGTGGACGACTTCACCATTAACTGGTCTATTCCGGTTGCTTCCGGTTCCGCCAACTGCCCTGCGTCAGTCGTGGCTGTGAGTGGTATGGGGAATATCTTCTTCGCCTCCGGAGACGGCAAGATACTGGCTCTGGATGTTCTTGGAAACAAGGTTTGGGAATATGATGCCGAGGCTAATGACGGCATTTATGTGAAAGGCTATGTGTCATACCCATCCGTTGATTCTGACGGAAAGGTTTATTGGGCGGCCAATGGTGTAGGCGGTCCGGCGACTTCCAAGTCCGTGATGTATTGCTTTGACGGCACAGACGGGACGACTCCGCTATGGAAAAACACGACGGCATACGCCCAAGGCGCCAGACTTTCGTTTATGACCCCTGCGATCACACCGAACTATGTCGCGGTAGGTAACCGAGGTACATCAGGAAGCCTCAAGGCCTTTGACAAGAGCACCGGTAAGGTTATCGCCACAGTGACCCCGGCTAAGGGAGGTGTCAACTCAGCGGCGGCATTGCTGAAGAACAACACAGCCGTTATGTCCTTGAGCGGCAACTATGGCTATGGACTTATGGTCTCTGACCCTGATTTCACTTGGTCCGCAGTGCCGTATGACGCGTCATTGACTCCTGGTGACATCCTGACGGCCAATCAGAATCAGATTTGCATTGACGCTGCCGGTTGTGCCTATGTCCTTGGAACAGCGAAGACGGCAACTTGGAACATCGCTTGCTTTGACTGTTCGGCCGTGGACTCCAAGACCGTAAAGACGGCGAAATGGACGCAGACACTTGACGCTGGTTTCAATAGGACGGGGGCATCGTTGAGCGCAGACGGACAGACATTGTATGTGATCACGGACAAGGCCGCTCCGTACAACCTCTACGCCTTGAATGCCGTTAACGGATCTGTAAGGTGGTCATATTCATTGGAATCGCAGAGTCAGAGTGTGCCAGCTGTGGACAATCTCGGCCAGATTCATTTCTGCACCAAGGACGGTGTCTATCACGTCCTGAAGGACGGCGGTACGTCAGCGTCTGTCGTGTACGAGAAGAAGGTTGCGGACAGCATCGATGGCTCGCCGACAATCTCGTCCGTTGACGGTGCGTCTTATTTTGTCGGCAAGGACGCCACTGCTGATGTCCTCAATGTTTATTCCATCTCATTCCCGGGAGTTTCCGGGCCGGCCGAGTCAGCGTGGGCTCAGTACGGACAGAATCCTGGACATATCAACTATCAGAAATAAATGGTTATGAACAAGATAACATTATTTGCGCTTTCGCTGGCCTGCCTGTCTTTCACGGCGTGCCAGGATGATTTCCCCACAATACTGAACACTGAATATGCACAGTCAGATGATGAAACTCCGGAACCGGGAGACGAACCCGGCAAGGATGGGGAGGATCTGGCGATAGGGTCGTACAACCTTTGGATTTCCACAAAAGGAGTCTCTGAATATTCCTGGACCTCCAGACGTGACATTCTGGCCAAGTCCATTGTGGACAACGGTTTTGACATATTCGGATTCCAGGAGGCCGACGCCACGATTCAGAGCGAGCTGCCGGTGCTCGTCGAGAAGAATGGCGGCAAGTACGAGTGGTGGTTTGTCGGCAGGGACAGCCAGGATGCCAGAGGTGGCGAGGCCGTCGGACTGGCTTGGAACCCGGAACGTTTTGAACTGACAGACAAACATTATTTCTGGCTGTCCGAGACACCGGATGTCTTGAGTTATGGCTGGGACGAGAAAGCCTACCATAGGGTAGCGGCCTGCGCCGTTGTCAAGGATAGGATTTACAACAAGTCGTTCTTGATGATGGTGACTCACGCTCCTCTGTCTTCGGATGCCAGGGCTAAGGCCGCCGCACTTCTTGTGGAGCGGGCTAAGATGTACAATCCGAAGGGAATGCCGTCTGTGCTTGTCGGGGATATGAACGCATATCCTTCCGACCCCGCCTCACAGGTTTTCCGTTCTTACTGGTCTGATTCCAGATTGGTTGCCCCTTCGGACAAGGTTTTCGGCCCTATTGGCACGTTCCAGAGCCATAACACTTCCGTGGATCTTTCACAGGAGAACAGACGGATTGACTACATCTATGTGAACGGTGAGATTGACATCAAATCGTACAAGGTAGATGACTCTCTTTACGGGAACATCTATCCGTCGGATCACTGTCCTGTGAAGGTCATCGCCACTGTCACGTATGTTCCTGACGAGGTGGAAGGAAAAGGAACCGCCGAAGAACCGTATCTTATAAACAGTGTTTCGGACTGGAATGAGATCTCGGCTTCGATGGATCCGGCGGAGGAGTCCCCGGAGTTCTCCAGAACGGCTTATTACAAGATACTCAATGACATTGACTTCTCGGAAAAACAGTTCTCCACGTGGAAACAGTTTGATGGTGTGCTTGACGGAGGAGATCATAAACTGTCCGGCATAACCGCCGAGAATGAGACGGATGACTACTCTTTAGGTTTGATCGGAGTCAATGCCGGAACGATAAGGAATATGGCGGTCGAGGCTTCATTCACATCCTCGTTCAAAAATCTCGGAGGAATCGCCGGAACAAACAACGGACTGATTGACGGGGCATTCTATAAGGGGATCCTGACCGGCAAGGGTGGCGCATCCTGCATCGGCGGCATCGCCGGGATGAACACGGGAGTCATTGTGAACTGCGCCAATCTCGGCGGAAAGATCCTTGCAGCGGATGCCACAAAGTCGGAGAACTGCGGTGGCATCGCCGGAGCTGTGGCCCAGGGACATTATGTCATTAACTGCTACAGTTGGATAGAGCGCATCGAGTCGAGCAACAATAACATTGGCGGCGTTGTCGGATTTGTCGGCAACAACAGTTTCGTGGTGAATTGCTATTCCACGATCGAGAGCATCAAGTCCAATGGAACATATTGCAGTGCCGTCGGTTACAGCAAGATAGGCAATGTCCGCAACGTCTATGGGAACACCATCTGCAATGCCTCCAAGGCTGGAGTGGTGGTTGCCAATGACAAAAAGGCCGGAACAGTATGGAAAGTGACGACCGGCAGCCTGCTCACTTTGGCACAGATGAAGGACGGCCCTGTGACTGTCGCCTCGACCGGAGAGACCGCCGCCAATTTCGCTGAGGCTCTAAGCAAAGGCGCGGAGGAATTCACTTCGATGTCAACGGATGTTCTTCCTACCAAACCCGACGTGACCCTGCACCTTTGGGAGTTGTCTGCATCCTATCCAGTCTTCAAATAGCGGTTCAGAACAGTCCCGTGTCACTGTCAGCATTCTTGATCTTTTGATCGACGGCACGGGCTTTCTTTCCGTAAGAGAAATTATAGACACAAGTGAGGATGACCGTGTTTTTCTGACTGGTCATCCTGCTTGTGTTTTTCATTGTCAGAAGAGAACCTGGCGCGGTTTCCTCGCTGACTTTCCAGTTGTAGAACGGGTAGCGCATTCCGGCGCCGACACGGAGATTCTTCCCGATCCTGCGGGCGAATTCAAAGTAGCCGTAGTTCTCTCCTTTTGAGAAGCCAAGGTCACTGATGGCTTTGCCTGGCAGATGGTACATCGCCTCGGCTGTCCATTTCTTTCCCGAATATCTCAGCATAGCCATTCCATCAAGGCTTTTGACTGACCTGTCAGCACCGCCTCCTATCAACCGCTGGTCATTGTACATCGCATAGACGGTGAACGAGACAGGAATATTCCTGAAAGGCTTGATCCTGCATCCGAGAGCGGCCATCACGCACAACATACTTCCTGAGTTCTCGCTTCTTTCAACAAGGAGCCCGTCTTTATGGCTGAGAATGGGAATTATTTGATTGTCATTGTAATAAACAAAAATGTACGGATTGATGTAGAGCCAGGAATTGTTGAATGAATATCCAAGGGTGGCGTCCCGTGTCGTGTAGCTTTCAAGTCCGCTGTTGCTCCTCACAAGCCATTTGTCGTCCTTGTAATATGACACCTCTCCCATCCAGCCGATTTTCGGAGTCTCTGTCTTGCTTGAGTAATCGAAATACATCGAGGAATGGTCATTGAATGTGTAGTTCAACTGGACGAGCGGGCGGAGGTAGAGATAGTCGTGCCTTCCGGAATCACTGGTTTCATACCCGAAATGTTCCATTGCGGCTCCGACAGAATAACTGAATCCACCAGTGTTCCCGGAATATTCACACCATAACCGGCCTAGATCGGTGTTGATGTCCGACCATACGGAGGTCTCTCCGTTTCCGCTCTTCTGGTCTGCAAGGCTGGCGGTGGATCTGAATCCTAAGCTGAACTTGTGTCTTTCGGATGGTCTCCAATCATAGACAGTCTCCAGAATCCCGGAATATTTCCGCCCGTCGGTCAGGCTGACAGATGAGATCAGCGGATCCGCACCGTCATATTCATAAAACCCTTTGCGGCTTTTTGTGTCGTAGGCGGTGGCGACGAAGTTCACTGACAGTTCGTGTCTGTCGGAGAGTCTGCGGTTCCAATAGATGTCGAGGGAAGGGAAAAGATATTCGGACCAAACGTCCTTGCGGTCAATTACTTCCGAGGTTGTGGATTCTTTGGTGGAAAGATCCGTGACTGTTTTGATGACGCTTTGGCTGACTGGCCAGTCCTTCTTCTCGTAGCCCAGTGTGAATTGTGCTTTCAACGCGCTCTTCTCATCTTTCATCCGAACCAGATCCAAAGAGACGTTGTGTTGGTTACGGGTAAAATCCGTGTCGAGACCTTCTTTTTTCTTGGTGTAGCGATAACCTCCGGCCTCATATTCAAGAAACTCATCGATGCCGTAACCTCCGCTTTTGCTGGGTTTTCCGGAATATTCAATGCCGATCATCGTGTTTTTCAAGACTTGGCGGTAGGAGACGGCGTTGTTGCCCCAAGGGGTTGTGACCGCTTCCTTGAGGTTCAGCATCAGGTTGCCGCCGATTCCGGGCCTTCGGGTGATGATGTTCACCAAAGAGCCGCTGCCGGCGAATGAATATCTTGCCGGGGCGTTCTGGTAGAAGTCGATGCTTTTGATGTCCGCCGGGGTGAGAAGCGACAGGGAAGAGGTGTTGGTCGGGAGGCTGTTGAGGAGAATCGTCAGGCCTTTGCCGTTCAGCAGAGTGACCTCATCGTCCTTGACCATTATTCCGGGGATCATTTTCAGCGTCTCCAATGCGGTCGCGTGGACGTTCCGGTCCTCATTGCTCAGGTAGAACTTTTGATGGTCGCTGAAATGCTTGACGCTTCTTCCGGTGAACACCGCGGCTTTCAGGGTGTCGGTCCGCTCAGTGGATATCGCTGTCTTCAGGGTATCGATCTGCCCGGTCACTGAGCCTGTCGAAGTGACCGGATGGGCCATCGCCAGAATGCAAACGGACAGAACAGCAGATGCCAAAAAGACTTTTTTATAATTCATACTAAATAATCAAATATGATGTTTTCCGCTATCGTTGCCGCGAGGAATCCTACTTCGCTCTAGCAAGCATAATGATAGGGTCTGACTCAGCCGTGATTCCCTCCACTCCGACAGATGACAAGTAGGAATATGCTTTCTGACGCGCTTCATCAGTGATGTCCCTATAATATGTATAGTTAATAGTCGAAGGATCAAGAACATCAATCAACCAACCCTCGCATTGCCATCTCGGGCTGAATTTTGTGCCGAAACTGTCAGAGAGTCTGAAATCTCCCTTGTAAATGATTCCGTCAGTCTTTTTTAGGACAAAGTGTTTATAATCCCAGCTCCTGTCAAAGATGCTGAGATAGAGATTCTTGTTGTCTTCCGCATATTCCACGATAAACTGCGTGTCGGCGACATTGCTGTTGAAGTCCCTCAAGTCTTCCTTTGTGACAGAGTGAGGGAAATAGAATGAATATTTCGGGGTCAACCGTCCCGCGTTGTACGAATATATAGTGTCGCGGCACGCTGGATTGTATAATATCTCATCGGCGTACTTCCGTAAGGAATGATGGTTCGGAAGCGCGAATGGGCTCTCACAGTCAAAAAAGAAGGTATTCGGAATATAATGGAGTGTATCTCCTTTATGGCTTAGCTCAACTATAGCATCACGCTCATCCCCAAAGATGTTCAACACATTCTCGATTATTGATCCGGAATCAGAAATTACAAATAACCTGTTTTGGTAACTATTTGTTACAGAAATTGTTGATAGATATTCACCATCGCTGGAAAATTTCATAATGCCCTTGACCCTGTCCGCGACATACAAGACATTGTCCGCTTTGCTGTAAGCGATGTCTGTCGGAATCAGATATTCACCCTCGGCGCGTCCTTCCGCTGATATTGTGGAGATCAGAGAGCCATCAAGCGCGAAGCGGAATATTCCCAAAGGATTGACGGTCAGAAGATAAAAGGAATCCTCAGACATACAGACCTTGAGAATGTTTGAAAGATTGTAGGCCTCGTCTGTTTTAAGGGGGATGAATCTTATCGGCTCGAAAACATCTGTCAGGGACAGCGTGGGTGCCTTCTCAAAATCTCTGTAGTCAAATGAATTTGTCTGAGTCTTGTTTTCACAAGAAGTGGCGCTTGCCATACACCAGAGCACTGCTACTGAATATAAGAACATATTCATCAGCCCTCTTTTTTCCGGATGCTTTTTCATAATTGATTATCTAAAAATATAATGAATGAAATCCACGATTGCGGTAATATAGTCCATAGTGTTGTCCCAGAAGGACATAATGTGCTCACAGTCGAATGTCTTTATTTGAGTGTCTTTCGATTTCCTGTAAGGGATGTCCTTCGGCAAGGAGAAACTGTCATCTGTCGCGACTATGTACAAACTTCTGACATTCCGTCTTTTAGGCTTTGAATAGGCATATCCGTTGGGAATATTCACGGTTTTTCCTTTCAGCCGCTCCAATCTTTTTACCCATTTGTTTGGATTGCCGACATAGCCATCGAAGATCAATCCGCTTACAGGAATGTCGGTCTTCCTCAGAAACTCTTCCACGATTAGCGAGCCCATTGATATTCCCATAAGACAGGGCGACATTCCTGTGCGACCATAGACGAAATCTACTACGGCCGAGAGGTCGGTGACAAATTCCTGGTGGAACAGTTGGTCCCGTTTGATGTTGAAGTCAGAGCTTGCGCCGAAACCACGATAGTCATAGAGCCAGACATCTATGCCGTACAATTGCAGGAAACGTCCCAAGTGCACCCAGTCTCCCATATTTCCGGCGTCTGATTCGGAAATGATCAGTGGGATTCCTTGAGAGTCCGACGGCAGATGCCAGACGTTGATTCTATATCCGTCGCAGGTCTCCACCTGCAACTCCTCAAAGTTCTTTCCCCGTTCTTCAACAGGGACCGAATATTCCCTCTGCGGGTTAATGGCTGGAAGAGTCAGCGACCAGCACAGGAGAAGCGCGGACAGGACGATATGTCCCGTGTTATTCTTTCGTGTTGTGGTTCTACAATCCATAACTTGTGATCTTTACCGGCAAAGTTATCTGATAATAGTTTTACCTGAGAATCTCCGCCTAACTTTTCTTCATTCGTAATTTGTTGAAATATACGAAGTTGAAAATTTTCTTCATCGCTGGAGTTTTCACAGAGTCTTACATTGTTGTTTTTTTTGCTAAATTCGTAAGCGTTAATGACAGGCCGCCTCGGATTTGGATATCCAGAGGGTAACTTTTTTGCCGGATGAAACTGAGAACGATCATATTCATAGCCATTCTCTCCTTTTGCTTCGCTTCCTGCGCTCATTCGTTCAGGACGGCGGAACAGTTTATGGATGAGATTGAGGCCAGGCTGGAAACGCAGCCTGACAGCGCGTTTGTCGCCTTGGACTCTTTGGACAGAAGTCTGCTGGGTACCAGAGAACTCCGTGCCCGTCACGCCCTGCTCTACACGATCGCTTTGGAGAAAGTCGGTATGGAGATCACCTCTGACAGCATAATCAACATCGCTGTTGACTATTATTCCTCCGCCGGAGATGAGGTGATGAAGGAAAAGGCTTTGTACTACAAGAATATAATCGATCAGAACGCCGCTACCATTCACAAGGACACTCTCGCCCTTCAGCAGCAGAAGATGATCGAGGAGCGTTATTCAGACAAACAGGCGATCGTTGACCGAGGAAAATCCATCTGGCTCCTGTGCTTACTGGTCGTTCTTGTGGTTGCTGTTTTGATTGTCGTAGTGCGTCTATTCAGAAAGACTCATAGTGAATTGAAGCGGAAACCTGACGATGAGGCGATGGCCATAATCCGTGAGAGGATGTCTGTTCTGGATAAGTTCCTTGCCTCAAAGCTGTCTTCGGATTGTTCCTTTGACAAGGCCGCCGAGGCAGAGCTGGATCGTCTGGTCTCCAATCAGGATGATTTCCTGCGTTCCACAATGGTGCTGTTCCGTGACAGCCACCCAGAATTCGTCTCAGAGCTGAAGTCCCACGGTCTGACAGATTGGGAGGTCGGCTATTGCTGCCTCTATGTCCTCGGGCTCAAAGGCAAGGATGTCGGCAACTATCTCAAGAAGAAGCGCAACTACATCATCAGCAGCGACATCCGCCGCAAGTTAGGCCTCACCGAGCACGACACCAACCTCGGCATCTGGCTCCGGTCGCGTCTTGCCGCCTGACAAACGAAAAAGGTCAAGGAAAACTCCTTGACCTTTTGATTTTTGAGCGGAATGCGAGGCTCGAACTCGTGACCTTCGGCTTGGGAAGCCAACGCTCTACCAACTGAGCTAATTCCGCAAAACAAATGCGAGGCTGATTGATTTGTTCAATAGCCTCGCATCTTTGTGATCCCCACAGGATTCAAACCTGTAACCTTTTGATCCGTAGTCAAATGCTCTATTCAGTTGAGCTAGGGGACCAGTTTGTCGGAGACTCGCTCCGACTTTATCTCTACAAGGACTATGCTTGTTCTTCCTTTACGATGGCAAGCTTCTTCTCCTTGATTCTTGCCTTCTTACCGGAGAGCTGACGCAGATAGAAGATTCTTGCCCTGCGAACCTTGCCGACCTTGTTCAGTTCAATGCTGTCAATGAATGGTGAGTGGAACGGAAAAATCCTCTCGACTCCGATGCCGCCTGAAATCTTGCGGACTGTGAAAGTCTTTGTCTGTGGAGTGGCACCTCTAAGCTGGATAACCACACCTCTGAACTTCTGGAGTCTATCCTTGTCACCTTCCTTAATTCTGTAGGTTACGGTGATTGTGTCACCGGCCTTGAATTTCGGATACGTAGCGACTTTCTCGTTAGCGAAAGCCAGTTCTACAACTTTAATCAAATCCATTTCTCAAAAATTTTAACGCAACATTACGCACATCTCATAACGACCCGTAAGCGGTTGCTCTTGTTTTTCGGACTGCAAATGTACGAATATTTTCTTAAATCCAAAAACTTTTTGAGATTATTTGAAGAATTTCAACGCAGATTCGCACAAATCGGTGATTTTGGACCATTCTCCGGCATCGATCATATCCTTAGGGAAGAGTTTTGAGCCCATTCCTACGCAGGTGACCCCGGACTTAGCCCAAGCCGAAAGGTTCTCCTCTGTCGGCTCCACGCTTCCGGTCGCCATAATCATAGACCAAGGCAGGGGAGCGAGGACATCTTTTACGAATTTCGGGCCGCCTACGCTTCCTGCTGGGAAGACCTTCACGAGATCGCAGCCGAGTTCCTGTGCGTTACAGATCTCGGTTACGCTTCCGCATCCTGGCGTGTATGGGATGCCGTGCCTGTTGCACAGCCTGGCCACCTCCGGGTTCAGCGAAGGGGAAACGATGAAGTTAGCCCCCATCTGAATATATAAGGCTGCCGTAGGAGCGTCCAGAATTGTTCCGGCTCCGAGGATAAGCCCCGGACATTCGGCCAAGACAAATTTGGACAACTCCTTGAAGACCTCGATAGCGAAGTCTCCACGGTTAGTGAATTCAAAGGCTCTTATGCCGCCTTTATAGCAAGCCTTGACAACATTCTTGGCGATCTCGATGTCGCTGTTGAAGAAGACCGGGACGATGCCAGTCTCCTTCATCGCCGTCAGGGTCTCAAGTTTTCTGTACTTTGCCATATTCGTAAAAATTATCTTGACACGCGGCCGGAGCCGTTTCCTTTCATTAGATTTTCCACTTCCTTGACACTCACTTGGTTGAAGTCGCCGAATATGGTGTGCTTCAGCGCTGAGGCCGCGGCGGCGAAGTCAATCGCCTTCTGGTCGTCCTTGTAGGTCAGAAGACCATAGATGAGGCCTCCCATAAACGAGTCGCCTCCGCCGACACGGTCCACGATGTGCGTGATGTCGTAGCGGCGGGACTGGAAGAGTTTCTCTCCATTGAATATAACCCCGCCCCAGGTGTTGTGGTTTGCGTTGATCGAGCCACGCAGGGTGATGGCGACCTTCTTGCAGCGAGGAAACCTTGCCATAAGCTGTCTGCACACGCTTTCGAAGCGGCTCTGGTCGATCGCGCCGTCAGTCTGCTCGGCATTGAAGCCTTCCGGCTTGATTCCGAATTCCTTCTCGGCGTCCTCCTCGTTGCCGAGAATCAGGTCGCAGCCTTCCACGAGAGCCGGCATAACCTCGGCCGCCGTCTTGCCATATTTCCAAAGATTCTTCCTGTAATTTAGGTCGCAGGACACGAATATTCCAAGTCTGTTCGCAGCCTTGATCGCTTCAAGGCACACATCCGCCGCGCTTTGGCTTATGGCCGGAGTGATGCCGGTCCAATGGAACCAATCCGCACCTTCGAAGACCTTCGCCCAATCGATCATCCCCGGCTGGATGGTGGAGATGGATGAATATGCCCGGTCGTAAACCACCTTGCTCGGACGTGCCACGGCACCGGTCTCAAGGAAATATATTCCTAAACGGTCGCCGCCGAAGACGCAGTGCTTGGTGCCGACTCCGTAGGAGTGAAGGTTGCGTATGCAGCTTTGCGCTATGTCATTCTCAGGGAATCGGGTGACAAATTCCGTATCGATTCCGAAATTGGCGAGTGAGACGGCCACATTGGCCTCACCGCCGCCGAAAGTCGCCTCGAACTGTTTTGCCTGCGAGAATCTCAGGTAGCTAGGGGTGGAGAGCCTTAGCATAATCTCTCCGAATGTGATAACTTTAGCCATTGTCTTGTTCGTTATTTTTCTGGTTTATAGATGTAGATGTTATGAATTTCGTGGTCATAGCCTGGATAGAACCCCTTGGGCATTCCAAGTATTATCCGTGCCCCTCTGTTGGACATCACGACGAGGTCTCCGTTCTTCGGGTTCATCGTAAGTCCCTCAATCTCACCTGTCAGAATGAAATCATCCATACTTCTGAAAAGTGTCACCTCACCGGTTTTGAGGTCGGCCTTGTACAGATTGTCCGGCTCGCCTTTCTCCGCGTCTCCGTCATCGCACGAGATCAGCATCTGACCATCCACGCAGTAGATTCCCTGCTGTAGCCTTGGGGCGGGGGAGAGGGTGAGATTCCTAAGGTACTTCCCGGTCTTGAGGTCGTAGCAGCAAAGCTCCGAGCCTTGTACCCAGTCGGCCATCCAGACTTCCTGTCGGTCTCTGTCCACGGCCAGACCGCAGCATTCCACCTGTCCGGATTCCGGAACCCACGGGATTGACCTTTTATATTCAAGAGTGGCGGCATCGTAGATCGCTGTCTGGATGTTCTTGCCAACTCCGTCGAGGAAGAACTCGCATCCGGCGTAGAGTTCACCATTATATTCATCAATGTCGCCGATGTGGTTACATTCCAGTTGGAGGTCTTTGAAAGGATCCTCGTTCTTGGCTACCAGATTGCCCTCCATATCATATTTATAGAGTGCGGTGGAGCCGGAAATATAGTAGAAATCCCCATCGGTGGCAACTCCCTGACGGCCTTCTACCTCAAGGACGTGGTCCAGTTTGAAGTCACTGTCAAGAACGGAAACAGCCCTCCCGCACGAAACGCACAGGAAGGCCATTATGCCGATTATTAATGTTCTTCTCATTTAGAAAATGTTCTTCATCTTGTCGAACAATGCCTTGTCGTCACGGGAAGGATCCGGGGTGAATGACCGGCTTGTCCGCATTTCTTCCAAAGCCTTTTTCTCATCGGAGGAGAGCCTCTTAGGAATCCAGACCAGAATCTTCACGTAAAGGTCACCTGTTCCGCTTCCGTACCCGCTCACGGCAGGAAGTCCCTTCCCCCGGAGCTTCATCACGGTGCCGGACTGCGTGCCTGGGTCAACCTTGACTTTGTACGAGCCGTCAAGGCAAGGAACTGTAATCTCTGTTCCCAGAATCGCGTCAGTCACTGAGATGACGGTCGAATAGAACAGGTTCTTGCCGTCGCGCTTCAATGATGAGTGTGGAATCTCCTCGATGATCACGAGCAGGTCACCGTTCACTCCATTGTGAGGCGCGGCGTGTCCTTCTCCTCTGATAGTAAGCTGCATACCGTCCTCGACTCCAGCCGGAATCTTGACCTTAACAGTCTCACGTCTGCGTACTAAACCTGTGCCGCCGCAGGTACGGCAAGGGTTGCTGATGACTTTCCCTTCACCACCGCACTGAGGACAGGTTGAATATGTCACCGTCCTTCCGAACAGTGAGTTGACCACCCTTTGAGTTTGGCCGGAGCCGTTGCACGAAGGGCAGGTCTTGACATCGGATGCGTTCTTGGTGCCACGTCCGCCGCAGTCAGGACAAGGTCTGTTGCGCTCTATCGTGATCTCCTTCTCGGTGCCGGTCGCAATCTCCTCAAGGGTAAGACGGATCCTTGTCCGGATGTCCCGTCCTTTCATTACCCTTTGTTGAGTCCGTCCCTGGCCTCCGCCGAATCCACTGAAACCGGAGAATCCGCCGCCGCTGAATCCGCCGAAACCACCTCCGAACAGATCGTTCAGAATGTCGTTCAGGTTGCCGAACCCGCCGCTGAAGTCAGGTCCAGGCTGTCCATCCACTCCGGCGAATCCGAACTGGTCGTACTTCGCCTTTTTGTCAGGATCGCTGAGCACTGAATATGCCTCCGAGGCTTCCTTGAATT
>CAVBMN010000021.1:0-30279 GCA_963596515.1 bacterium | reverse complement strand
TGCCTTTCTTTTTTCACGAATATGTTCCCCGATGTTCATAGCAATCGCTTGTTTTAATCCCGTTAGGGTACAAATTTAATAAAATTTCGAGAAAATCACCCCTTTCGGGCTCTTTTTCAAGAGCCTCTTTCCTGGCCCTTCTAACAGCATCAGTGAATTGTAGTGACCCCGTCAGGCATTTTGTCCAGCCCACTGACCCTTTTGTCGGACATGACGCTGCAATCTGCTATTTTGTCCGGCCAGTAGGCTTTCCCCGGGCAACCCTATTGGTAAAACTTTTAAACAAGGTAGTTAAAGATAAAGTGATATCTTTGTAATAAAAATAGAATCAATAAAATGCGTTAAATGGTTTTCTCATTTCTACATAATAAAATATCGCATTCTGTGGAAAAGTATGAAGATAGTTTTTATACAATTCTAAATGATGTCATTATTTGAAAACTTTGACATTAGATAAGAGTTCATCTTATTAGCTCTTGTCAAGCGAGATAGTGCCCATAATTGAATATTGAATATCATATATTATTATGGAAAGCAAACTGTCGAAAACAAATGGAATCATACCGAGTTTATGACGAAAAAATTCTTAACTTTGACAAGTTATATACGTTGTGCGATGCATAATAGCGAAAGATATCCATATCTGACTTGCATTGATTCGCAGGCTCTATTAGCCCAATGTGAGAAAAAAGGTCTGAAAGACAGCTTGTCTGTTTTGACTCAGTACCTGCATAACCGTAAATATTTGAGTTCGGAAGGTCGGAATGAGGCTTTATCATTTATGACTGAGGAAGTCCTTAATAGGGATGGATGTGACAACTTGACTTTAAAAGATAATCATCTGGAACTTTTTTTCAAAGAGTTCTTTGAAGTCCCTTTCCCCGAACCCGAGAAGCCTAAATTTACATTCATCGATCTATTTGCCGGTATGGGAGGCTTTCGGCTTGCTATGCAGGCTCAGGGTGGTAAATGTGTTTTCTCTTCGGAATGGAATAAATTTGCTCAGAAAACTTATTTGGCGAACTTTGGTGATATGCCGTTTGGTGATATCACCAAGGAGGAAACAAAGTCTTATATTCCGGAGCATTTCGATGTACTGTGTGCTGGATTTCCGTGTCAGCCATTCTCTATTGCCGGCGTATCAAAAAAGAATAGTCTTGGGCGAGAGACTGGTTTCAAGGATAAAACGCAAGGAACACTTTTTTTTGATGTTGCAGACATTATTTGCCGTCATCGTCCGAAGGCTTTCTATTTAGAGAACGTGAAGAATCTTGTTTCCCACGATAAAGGGCGTACATTCAAGGTGATTACTGAGACTTTGGAAGAATTGGATTACAGCATTCATTATAAGGTGCTGGATGGCAAGTCGTATGTGCCTCAGCATCGTGAGAGGATTATGATTGTAGGCTATGACCGAAAGGTCTATGGAGGCAAGGAGAGATTCTCATTTCCTGAATCAGTCGAACATAGAAGCTGTATCGGCGATATCTTGGAAAAGGAGGTCTCCAACAAATATACTTTGTCCGACAGGTTATGGAACTATCTCCAAGATTATGCACGGAAGCACAAAGAGAAAGGGAATGGCTTCGGTTATGGTCTTGTGGATGTTAAAGGTGTTTCTCGTACATTAAGTGCCCGTTACTATAAGGATGGTTCGGAAATCCTTATCCCTCAAGGAAAGGGTGTCAACCCACGTCGCCTTACTCCTCGTGAGTGCGCTCGTCTTATGGGTTATCCAGATGAATACATCATTAATGCTGTCTCTGAGGTCCAAGCTTATCGACAATGCGGGAATTCAGTTATTGTTCCTTTGGTTACAGCTGTGGCGGAGCAATTGGTAAAAACAATGAAGAAAAAGGTATGAGCGATATCTTAAACTATGCGGTTTCGCAAGTAAATAGGTCAAGAAAGGCTTTTTGCCGCTTTATTACGGCTAATGATGTTAACCTGACTTCTCATCAGGCTGGTTTTTATGTCCCGAAAGAAGCAGGTCCTTTGCTGTTCGATGAGCCGGGAGAACGTGGCTCAAACAAAGATCGTTTTGTCAAGATTCGTTGGCAAAATGATTTTGAGACAGAAAGCCGTTTCATTTACTATGGTGTTGGTAGCCGTAATGAGTACCGTATTACCCGTTTTGGTAAGGGATTCCCGTTCTTGAATGAAGAATATGTCGGTAGCCTTTTGATTATCTGTCAGATAGATAACGATAATTATGAGGGTGTCGTTCTTGAACATGATGATGACATAGATGATTTCTATACGGAGTATAACCTTCTTGTTGGAAAAACGAACCACTTGATTAATTCAGATGCGATTGTTTCTCTGGATGAACGTTTAAGGAAACACCTTGTGGAAATGGCGGGCTCAATGACTGTTTTCCCAGATACAGAGGAGATTTCCAAGGTTGCAAGTCAGGTATACAATGAGATCTTTGGTATCACTGAGAACAAAATCTTAGGCGAACCGGATACGGTTCTTTGTGGATGGATCAAGGCTGAAAGTGATTTATTCTATCAAATTGAGGACATTTTTTATCGTCCTATGTATTCCACCCCCTTTAGTTCAATCAGGGATTTCGCAGCCGCTGCTAATTCCTTCTTGAATCGTCGCAAATCTCGTTTCGGGAAATCTTTGGAACACCATTTGGCTCATATTTTCACGGATTCGAAGCTTCGTTTTGAAGAACAGGCTGTAACTGAAGACAAGAAACGCCCGGATTTTTTGTTCCCGGGTGGCAGGGAATATCATGATTTCCTTTTCCCTACGGAGGATTTGACCTTTCTTGGAGCAAAGACTACGTGTAAAGACCGTTGGCGTCAAATTTTGAATGAAGCGGATCGTATTGGCACCAAATACTTATTCACCCTTCAACCGGGTATATCGACTAATCAACTTCAAGAGATGAAGCACGAGGGGGTAGTTCTTGTGATCCCTGAGGACAACAGGAATTCTTTCGATTGCCGCTATAGGAACGACTTGCTATCTTTGAAGCAGTTTATCGTTATGGTCAAAGAAAGACAGAATCGTCATTTTGCGTAATATAATCGTATGGAACTAAAACATATAGACCCTTCTGTTCAATCAGGTGATCCATACAAGTATTGTTGTACAGGACGAAAAACCGTGGGGCAATCACTTAACGCAATTATAAATAGTACCGATTTAGGATGTACAATTTCGCTAACAGGAGAATGGGGGACAGGCAAGACGACATTCCTTAGGATGTGGCGGCAGGACTTAATTGACCAAGATTTCCCTACTATTTTACTTAATGCTTGGAGAACGGAGTGGGCTGAAGATCCGCTGATTGCTGTAATATCTTGCGTGTTTAGCGTTTGTAAGAAGGAACAACCAGACGAGAGCATTAAGCGTATCAATAATATATTGAAGAAATTTGTAAAACATCCTCTTTCTACGATAGAGGTACTTCTCAGAACAATAATTGATGCGAAATTTGGGGTGGATCTTTCCAATATCTCTGACGAATTGAAGAATTTGAGTACTTGGTCCTTTGACGGTGACGTAGAGTCTTTCGGTGATCGCGAATCTGCGCTTGAGGAACTGAAGTCATCTCTTGAAAAGCTTGCGTGGGATGTTAAGCAAGTAGATGGGCGGCAAAAACCTTTGGTTTTTATTATTGATGAGTTGGATAGATGCAAACCTGACTATGCTGTTCGCATGCTTGAAGTTCTTAAGCATTTTTTTGACGTAAAGAATATCATATTTGTTTGCGCTATTGATAAAAAACATTTGGAGGACTCAATTAAAGGGTATTACGGCTGTGAGGGTTTGAATGCTACAGAATATCTTCGCCGTTTTTTTGACTTGGAGATTGAATTACCAACTCCAGATTATACAAAATTTTGTGCACATCTGTATGATTATTATGAACTTGACAAGTTTTTCGATTCAGATGATAGAAAAATGGCAGGTTTCAGAGAAGACGGTAGCGTTTTTCGAAAATTTTTAGTCTCACTTGCATTAAAGAGTAATCTTACACTTCGGCAGATTGAGAGAATTTGCGCCTTTACAAGATTGTCTCTATTGGGTAAAGGAACAAGAATCTATTATTATCCTACGTTGAGTCTTTTTGTTACTTATCTGCGATTCTTTGATTATCCTTTTTATCAAGATTTGAAGAATCATAAAATGACTGTTCAAGATCTTTTAGAACGTGTTATTTCAGAATATGGTAAGATAATTGACCGTAAACTTGATTATTCTGATGCCAGCAATAATCATCGGGCAATGTTATTTATGATTGGCAAACTGATTGTTTCGTATAATAATGTTCGGACAGCCAAATCAGAAAATATATATGATTATACAAATAAATCAACACCACTTTCTTGCTCTTTTTTCACCCAAGAGGAACTGAATGACTCAATTGGTTATGCCTGTTATGGCGGTGACAGTTATGAATTATCATGGTTGTTTGACATCTTGGATATCCTAAAAATCGATGGTTCGAGATAATAGAGATTTTTGATGCATTTTGGCTGACTGTTTAATGATTAAAGTGATGTTTGAATTATTTTCAAACTAGTCTGTTATGGAGATGTTCGCAACTTTAAAATAGATTATCGATGAATATGACAAAAATAGTTTTCACGACGGGTAACCGGGGGAAGCTGAGGGAGGCTTCCGAGATTCTGGGAGAGGGGTTTGAGTTGGTGACTCCGGTGGATTTCGGGATCACGGAGGACATTCCGGAGACGGGGGAGACGTTGGAGGAGAACTCACTCCAGAAGGCACGATACATCTATGACAGGAAAGGGTGCGACTGCTTCGCGGACGACACGGGACTGGAGGTTGACGCACTGGGAGGAGCCCCTGGAGTCTATACGGCCCGTTACGCGGGACCGTCCAAGGATTTCAATCTGAATATGGACAAGGTGCTCTCCGAACTCTCCAAACTGGAGGCGGACGGTCAGAATGTCAGCCGCAGGGCACGCTTCCGCAGCGTCGTGACACTGATTCTGAACGGCGAGGTGCACCAGTTCGAGGGCACGATGGAAGGCACGATCGCACGGGAGAAATCCGGCAGGGGAGGCTTCGGCTACGATCCGATCTTTATCCCGGACGAATATCCGGGACTCACGGCGGCCGACATCACCGAGGAGCAGAAAAATGAGATCTCGCATCGGGGCAAAGCTCTGAGAGCGATGGCGCAGTGGCTTAACAAGCAATAAGTTATTACTCAATGCGCGAAAAGGCGGAGCTCATCATCATCGGCCACACCAAAGTCGGTGAGAATTCCATAGTCCTGCACACCATCAGTCGGGAATATGGAAGACGGGGCTTCCTCGTGAAGGTGAGCCCCAAGACGGCGATGGCGCTTTTCCTGCCCTTGAATATTCTTGAGGCTGAGGTGATGGAGAACCCGAAGTCGGATCTCTGGTTCGCCCGCAACTTCGTCAGTGTCAACCCTCTCGTGGGGATACGTGGGAATATTCATAAGAACACGATGACGCTTTTTATGAGTGAGGTGCTATTCCGGGTGATAAAGGATCAGACGAATGAGGAGGGACTGACGGACTGGTTGAAGAAAAGCATCCTGACGCTGGACGCACTTCAGAGCGACTTCGCCAATTTCCATCTTTGGTTCCTTCTGGAACTCTGCGCCGTACTTGGATTCAATCCCGATACAATCGGCCTTGCGCCCTTCTCCGGCAAGCACCTTGACCACATAAAGTCCTTGCTGACCAGCTCGTTCGGCGAGGCGATGCTGCTCCCTTTAAGAGGCTCCGACCGCAACGAGATCGCCGAGTGCATCCTCAAATACATCGAGCACCACACCGAGTCGGCCGTCAACGTCCGTTCCCTTGCCGTGCTCAGGGATATTTATGGGTAATATTTCTTGTCCGTGCGGAAATAGTTTTCGTTCTTCGCGGCGATTTCGTTATATTTGTACTTTAGTCCGCGAAAGGAATATGTTTTCAAAGGAACTTAAAGAAGAATGCGGGGTGTTCGGTGTCTGGGGTGTCCCTCACGCCGCCGAGGTGACCTACTACGGTCTCCACTCGCTTCAGCATCGCGGCCAGGAAGGCTGCGGAATCGTCTCGGTCAACGATAATGGAGAACTTCACCGGGTCAAGGGACTCGGACTCGTGACCGAAGTCTTCAACAGTGAGAACCTCGGTTCTCTTCACGGGAATATGGCGATCGGTCACGTGCGCTACTCCACACACGGCGGAGGCGGCATAGAGAATGTCCAGCCGTTCCTGTTCAAGCACAACACCGGAGATTTCGCCCTTGTCCACAACGGCAATGTAGTGAATTCCGCACAGTTGAGGAAGTATCTGGAGGATCGTGGCAGCCTTTTCCAGTCCACATCCGACAGCGAGATCCTGGCCCACCTCATCAAGAAGGAGCCGGTTGAGAGGAACAGCCCGAGAATATACCCGATTATGGAGGCCCTGAATATGATCGAAGGGGCCTTCGCGTTTCTGGTGATGACCAACCACAGGATCTACGCTATGCGTGACAAGTACGGTCTCCGGCCTCTGTCCATAGGGCGGATCGGGGACGGCTATGTCATCAGCAGCGAGACTTGCGCCTTCAGCGTCGTGGGTGCGGAGTTCGTCCGCGACATCGAGCCTGGCGAGGTCGTCACGATCGACCACCACGGCATCAGGAGCCGGAAATATTCAGACTACCAGCGTCACGCTATGTGCGCTATGGAATATATCTACTTCTCCCGCCCAGACAGCGACATCGAAGGCCGCAACGTCCATTCCTTCAGGAAGGAGAGCGGAAAGATCCTTTACAGGGAATCGCACGTGGACGCCGACATCGTGGTGGGTGTTCCGGATTCCAGCCTCAGCGCCGCTTCGGGATATTCAGAGGCCAGCGGACTGCCTAACGAGATGGGGCTCATCAAGAACCGCTACATCGGCAGGACCTTCATCCAGCCGTCGCAGGAGATGAGGGACAAAGGCGTGAAGATGAAACTGTCTCCGGTCCGCACCATCGTGAAGGACAAGAGGATCATTCTGGTGGATGACTCGATTGTGCGTGGAACCACATCGCTGAGAATCGTGCGGATGCTGCGCGAGGCCGGGGCGAAGGAGGTGCATATGAGAATCGCAAGCCCGATGATCAAGAATCCGTGCTTCTACGGTGTGGATATGTCAACTCACAAGGAACTTCTTTGCTATTCCAGAAATCTGGAGCAGGCCCGTCAGGCCATCGAGGCTGATTCTCTGGCATTCCTTTCGGAAGAGGGCCTTTTCGAGGCCGGTCACCGCAGCGATCTCTGCCTGGCCTGCTTCAACGGCAACTACCCGACCGCCCTCTACTCCAGCATCGAGGAGGTCAACGAAGAGCACAAGTTCTGATCAAGGGTTAGTTGGAAATGTCCTGATATTCAGAAATATATTGAATAAGATTATAATTAATTAAGGAATATACACTATGGCAGTTGATTATGAGAAGGCGGGTGTCAGCCTTGAGGCAGGTTACGATGTTGTCCGCAGGATCAAGAAACACGTGGCATCGACCGACAGGCTCGGCGTTATGGGGAACATCGGATCGTTCGGAGGGATGTTCGATCTTTCAAAGCTGAACATCAAAGAGCCGGTTCTGGTCAGCGGAACGGACGGTGTCGGCACGAAACTCAAACTGGCGTTCGCGATGGACAAGCACGACACCATCGGCATCGATGCCGTGGCGATGTGCGTGAACGATGTTCTGGCCCAGGGAGCTGAACCGCTTGTGTTCCTTGACTATGTGGCTCAGGGGAAGACCCGTCCGGAGGTGGTTGAGGCCATCGTTGCCGGAGTTGCGGAAGGCTGCCGTCAGGCCGGATGCGCCCTCGTGGGCGGCGAGACCGCCGAGATGCCGGGAATGTACGCCGACGGTGAATATGACATCGCGGGCTACACCACAGGTGTCGTGGAAAAATCCAAACTCATTGACGGCACGAAGGTTAAGGCCGGAGATGTGCTGGTCGGAATAGCCTCCACCGGAGTCCACAGCAACGGTTTTAGCCTTGTTCGCAAGATTTTCTCTGACAATAATTTGGATCTGTTTAAGGTCTATCCTGAACTGGAGTCCGACCAGCAGCTCGGCCTTGTCGCCTTGACACCGACCAGGATCTATGTGAAGCAGGTTCTGGATGTCATCCGCAACTGCGATGTGCACGGAGTTGCCCACATCACCGGCGGCGGTTTCGACGAGAACATTCCGAGAATCCTCCGCGAAGGCCAGGGCATCGAGGTTCAGGAAGGCTCTTGGACTATCCTCCCGATCTTTCGCTTTCTGGAGAAGTACGGCAACATCCCTCACAGAGAGATGTTCAACATATTCAATATGGGTGTCGGAATGGTTCTGGCTTTGGATGAGTCCGAGGCTCAGAAGGCCATCGACATCCTTGCCGGCTATGGGGACAAGGCGACCGTTATCGGCCGCGTGACCGACAAGCCGGGCGTGGATATTCATTTACTTTAGCCAGCCAACCGGTAAAGGCAACTTTTGAAGTTTTTTGACGCAAGTTTTTGGAATCATTGGATTTGGTTAAGATGATTAAAGCTTCAAGATTATGAAAAAATCATTTGCTAAACTGACAGCGACCATTGGTCCGGCGTTGCTCACAATGCTTGGATTTTCCGGTTGCAATGAAAACATCTGGGAGACTCGTTACGAGTATGGTACCCCAACCTGTGATTTCAAGGTCGATCTCACCGTTGTGGATGAAAGCGGCAAGGCCATAAAAGGCATCCGTATTACCCCTTCGGAACAGCGGTTGACTTATGGCAAGGATGCCCTCTACACAGATGAGAACGGCAAGGCTGTCGGCAATTATGACAATGCCTGGCCGTATGATGAGGTCAAGTTCTATTTCGATGATGTCGATGGTGAAGCCAACGGTTCCTTCAAGCGGGACAGCCTTACGGTCAAGGCCGAGAAACTGAAAGAAGGCAGCGGTAACTGGTACGAGGGCGAGTTTGCCCTGAAAGGTACAAAGACTTTGAAGAAGAACGAGTAACGGATGGACGGACTTTCGATCAGAAGAAGAATCGCGCTGGACATCGCAAGGTCGCTGCGCAAGTCTCAGGAGGAGGAACATCCTCTGAGGCAGCTCTTCTGGGAATGCACGCTCCGTTGTAACCTTCGTTGTCAGCACTGCGGCAGTGACTGCAAGCAGGTCGCCGCTACTCCGGATATGCCGAAAGAAGACTTTTTCAAGGTGCTGGACTCAATCGCCTTGAAGACCGATCCACACAAGGTGTTCGTCATCGTCTCCGGCGGAGAGCCGACGATGCGCGCTGACCTTGAGGAATGTGGCAAAGGAATATATTCACGAGGATTTCCGTGGGGAATGGTTACGAACGGCTTCGGGATGACAAGAGAAAGATTCTCGCGTCTACTTGGGGCCGGTCTTCATTCTATGACGGTCAGCATGGACGGTCTGGAGGAGAACCACGACTGGCTTCGTGGCCGGGAAGGCAGTTTCACACGTGCCGCCGAGACAATTCGGATGGCGGTCAGGTCAGGGATCGCTTTCGATGTCGTGACGTGTGTCAATCGTCATAACTATTCACAACTTCCTCAATTGAAAGAGTTTTTGATAGGTCTCGGCTTGAAGGAATGGAGGCTTTTCTCCATATTCCCGCAAGGCCGCGCCGCTCAGAATCCGGATCTTCAACTTCCGCCGGAGATGTTCCGTGGGATGCTGGATTTCATCAAGGAGACCAGAAAGGAGGGGAGGATCAAGGCAAGTTATGGCTGTGAGGGTTTCCTCGGGCCTTATGAGGGTGATGTAAGGGATCATTTCTATTCCTGCCAGGCAGGCGTGACAGTCGGTTCGGTTTTGGTTGACGGTTCGATTTCCGCTTGCACAAGCATCCGCTCCGACTATCATCAGGGCAACATCTATCAGGACGACTTTATGAATGTCTGGGAGCAACGCTTCCAGCCTTATCGTGACCGGAGTTGGATGAAGAAAGATGACTGTGCCGACTGCAAGTACTGGAAATGGTGCGAGGGCAACGGAATGCATCTTCGCGACTCGGACGGCAAGCTGATGCTCTGCCATTTGAAAAGAATACTGGAAAAATAACTTTATAACGTATATTATGCGAGCTTTAATCAGTGTAAGTGACAAGACCGGCGTGGTGGATTTCGCCCGGGAACTCGTGTCGCTCGGATGGGAAATCCTTTCCACCAGCGGCACAATGAAGATGTTGAAAGAGGCAGGTCTGCCTGTGACCAGCGTGAGCGATGTCACAGGATTCCCCGAGATCTGCGACGGACGCGTCAAGACTCTTCATCCTAAGATCCACGGGGCTCTTCTTGCGCGCAGGGATATTCCTGACCATCTGAAGCAGTTGAGTGACAACGGAATCGAAAAGATCGACCTTGTCTGCGTCAACCTTTATCCGTTCCGTGAGACCATCGCCAAACCGGATGTCACGATGGAGGATGCTGTCGAGCACATCGACATCGGTGGCCCGTCAATGCTCCGCAGTGCCGCAAAGAACTGGGCTTCGGTCACGGTGGTCGTCAACCCGGAGGACTACGCCACAGTGATTTCCGAGATCAAGACGACCGGCGAGACCTCTCCTGAGACCCGTCTCAAACTCTCCGCAAAAGCCTATACCCACACCGCTGAGTACGACAGCGCGATCGCGACCTATATGCGCGCCCAGGCCGGCCTTCCTGAGAAGCTTTTCCTTGAATATGACATCTGCCAGCATCTCCGCTACGGTGAGAACCCTCACCAGCAGGCCAAGTTCTACAAGACTCTGAAGCCGGTTCCATATTCATTGGCCACCGCCGAGCAGTTGAACGGCAAGGAACTGTCCTACAACAATATTCAGGATGCCAACGCCGCCCTGAACATCGTCCGTGAGTTCAGCGAGCCTTTCGCCGTTGGTCTCAAGCATATGAATCCGTGCGGAGCAGGCCTCGGAACCGATGTCGTGGATGCGTGGAAGAAGGTTTACGAGGGAGACAAGACCTCTATCTTCGGTGGCATCGTGGCGTTCAACCGTGAGGTCAACCTTGAGGTAGCCAAGCTGCTGAAGCCGATTTTCCTTGAGATCGTTATGGCTCCGTCATTCGCTCCTGAAGCCCTTGAACTTCTCCGCACCAAGAAGAACCTTCGCGTTCTGAAAGTGAATATGGAAGGCTCTGTCAAGGAGCAGATTCAGTGTGTCAGCGTCAACGGCGGCCTTCTGGTTCAGAATCAGGATCTTACTATTGTTCCTGTGACCGCCTCGCAGACTGTTACCGAGGCCAGACCGACCGAGGAACAGATTGTCGATCTGAACTTCACTTGGAGGATAGTCAAGCACGTCAAGTCCAACGCCATTACGGTTGGCAAGGCCGGAATGATATATGGTGTTGGTGCCGGCCAGATGAACCGTGTGGGTTCCGCTGAATTGGCTTTGAAGCAGGCCGCTGCCACTTTGGCCGAGGAAGAGACCGCCAAGACCGGCATTTCCGTTGATCCTAAGGAGGCCGCCCGCAAGGCTGGTCTCGTGCTGGCTTCCGATGCATTCTTCCCGTTCGATGACTGTGTGACCCTCGCAGCCGAGTATGGCGTGAAAGCCATCGTGCAGCCTGGTGGGTCAGTCCGTGATGAGGATTCCATCAAGAAGTGCAACGAACTCGGCATCGCAATGGTCTTCACCGGAGAACGTCATTTCAAACATTAGTCTTTTATGCGAGTATTCCATTTTGAATCAACGAACAAGAGTGACGGCAAGACCATAATGCTGGACACTCTGCTATCCAAGAACGTGCTGGTTGTCGGCGGAGGCGGACGTGAGCACGCCATAGTGGATGCCTTGAGCCGGTCCAGAAGTGTTGGCAAGATATATTGCGCCCCGGGCAATGCCGGAATCGCCGCCCAGGCCGAGTGTGTCCCCCTGAAGGAGACACAGATTCCGGAACTGGTGGAGTTTGCCAAGGAACACGGCGTTGACCTGACCGTGGTTGGCCCCGAAGTCCCTCTCTCCGCCGGAATAACTGACGCTTTCACCAAGGCCGGATTGAGAATATTCGGTCCTTCCGCAGCGGCCGCCCGCATCGAGTCCAGCAAGGACTTTGCGAAACAACTGATGGAGAAGTACGACATTCCGACCGCCGCCTTCAAGACATTCGACAACTACGATGAGGCCATTGAATATGTCAGCAGACACACTTTCCCGATAGTTCTGAAATATGACGGCTTGGCCGCCGGCAAAGGCGTCGTCATTCCAGAGACGTTTTCGGATGCCCAGGCGGCGCTGAAGGATATGCTTCTGGACGGTAAGTTCGGCAAGGGAAAGGTTGTGGTCGAGGAATATCTCACCGGCCCCGAATTCTCGTTTATGTGCTTTGTGAACGGTGAGGAGGTCTTTCCTCTGGCCGTTGCCCAGGACCACAAGAGAGCCTTTGAGGGAGACAAAGGCCCTAACACGGGCGGTATGGGAGCATATTCACCGGTCCCTGTCATCACGGCGGAGGATGAGGAATATGCCCTTGAGCATATAATGAAGAAGACTGCCGCCGCGATGGTTGCTGAAGGTTGTCCGTTCAAGGGGCTGCTTTACGGAGGCTTGATGAAGACTCCGTCCGGCATCAAGGTGATCGAGTTCAATTGCCGTTTCGGAGACCCTGAGACTGAGGTGGTTCTGCCTCGTCTGGAGTCCGACATATTCGAGATTTTCTGTGCCATCACCGATGGTGGCAGACTCGTGAACGCTCCGGAGGGAACGGATTCCACTGAGGGTGTCAAGATTCCTTCTTCGCAGTTGATGCCGGAGATCAAGTGGTCAGAAGAACCGACCCTTGGTTTCGTGATGGCCTCGAAAGGCTATCCGGGTTCTTACGAGAAAGGCTTCAAGATCACCGGTTTGGAGGACGCTTTGGCTGATCCGTCAGTCAAGGTTTACCAGATGGGAACAAAGGAGGTAGTTGACCCACAATCCGGAGAGAAGTCCCTTGTGACTTCCGGAGGCCGTGTACTGATGGTCGTAGCGTCAGGCGAGACCCTTCGTCAGGCCCGTGACAAGTCCCTTGCCGCCACCCATAAGATCCACTGTGACAACCTCTTCTACCGTTCCGACATCGGACATCTTGTCCTTTAGTCATAAATCTTATTTCTTCACCGCTTGCGGTGAAAGTAAGTCCCTCCCCCGAGGGGAGGGATTTAGGGTGGGGGTAACGTGAAAGGCCCTATGGGGTGTGCGAAGCACATCCCCTCCCCCGAGGGGAGGGATTTAGGGTAGGGGTAACGTGAATTGATTGTCGTGGTAGGCACTTTGAACGTGAGAGATAAGTTTTTTCAATTAGTAATTACCTTTTAGCGAGGTACAAATGTTATGACAATAAGCGGTAAAGACCTTGCGGCCAGGTTAAAGGCCCGAATGGCGGAGCAGGTCGCCACATTCCCTGCGAAGTACGGCCGTGTTCCACATCTGGTCGTGATTCTGGTCGGAGACGATCCCGGCAGCCAGACATACGTCAGGAACAAGGCCAAGGCCTGTGACGTGGTCGGAATTAAGAACACCACCGTCAGGATGCCCGCTGACACTCCGGAGCAGGAACTCCTCGACAAGATCGCCGAACTCAATGCTGATGACACCGTTGACGGCATCCTCGTCCAGCTTCCTCTCCCGAAACAGATCAGTGAACCGAAGGTGATCGAGGCCATAGCCCAGTCCAAGGACGTGGATGGCTTCCACCCTCTCAACACAGCCGCCCTTTGGCAGAAAAGACCGAACTCTTCCTGCGTGGTTCCTTGCACCCCGATGGGCATCATCAGACTCCTTGAGGACGCCAATTTCGAAATCGCCGGCAAGAACGCCGTTGTGATCGGCCGCAGCCAGATCGTCGGTCTCCCGATCTCCAAACTCCTTCTTGACAGAAACGCCACAGTAACCATCTGCCATTCAAGAACCAAGAATCTTTCTGAGATAACAAGACAGGCTGACATTCTTATTGTCGCCATAGGTCGTCCGAAATTCGTGACCGGAGATATGGTCAAGGACGGAGCCGCCGTGATAGATGTCGGAATGGATCTTGACGAGAACGGCAAACTTTGCGGTGACGTGGACTTCGCCTCCGTTGAGCCGAAAGCCTCCGTCATCACCCCTGTCCCAGGCGGAGTTGGCCCGATGACTATCTGCTGCCTGATGGAGAACACCATCCAGTGTTTCCTCAACAAGGTCGCTGACCGTTAATATATTTCTGTCTGAAGATTTCACTCCCAAGAACAGTTCAATCAAACCAAGACAGCGGGCCTCCAATCCGTATTATCCATAGCGAGCCAAGATTTGTACAACCAACTTGGCTCGTTTTGTGTATTATAGTAGTCGGTAATCTTTTGTGGATTACATACTATGTCATATTGTATCCATTGGGTTCATATGTAATAATTATCTTCATTACCTTCTCTATGTCCAATCAAAGT
The DNA here is from genome assembly GCA_963596515.1 of bacterium. GTDB lineage: Bacteria > Bacteroidota > Bacteroidia > Bacteroidales > UBA932 > Cryptobacteroides. Next base: position 15,875 of record CAVBMN010000021.1, on the reverse strand, counting down.
TGTCTCAAATCTTCGCTATAATTGCCTTGGTATAGAGAAAATGAATTTGGAGGTAAGGATAAACACTGTATTAGTATAAAAATACTGATAATTTGCTATTTTATATTTTAAAATAGCAGAAAATTTGTTAGGGTTAAAAATAAAATCAAAATATATTGCCAATATTTGCGCAAAATTGAATCTATTTTCGTACCTTTACGGTCACGGATAAGAAACATAACTGATTGCTCTATGATACAGGAACTCAAATTCAAGAACTTTAAATCATTCAAGGATGAGGTTGTTCTCAGTTTCGAGGCTACCAAGGATACTACATTTGAGGATTATCAAGTGGTCGCGGTAACACCTGGAGTTAGGCTTTTGCGCTTTGCGATGATATATGGTGCGAATGCCTCAGGCAAGTCGAATCTCTTGGATGCACTCAATTTCCTCCAGAATTTCCTTTTCTCCAAAGCGGATGATTTGTCTGAGTCTACTGGAACGATTCCTTTTAAGTTGGATGCTGTGACTCCAAATGAGCCATCAGAGTTTAGCCTGAAGTTTTATGCAGGGGAGACTAGGTACTGGTATGAGCTTAAGCTTACGCCGCACGAAGTCATCTCAGAGAAATTGTACTACTATGATTCGCCGCAACCTAAGAAGTTGTTTGACAGAAAGCTGCAGGATGGTCAGTCTGTAATTAATTTCAATCCGGCGACCGTAAAGATCAGTGCGGCCGCAAAGGAAGAGATTTCGCTGAAGTGTCTGCCGAATATGTCGTTCTTTGCTGCAAGGAATCAGGTCAATATTGCAATTGAAAAAGTCGATATCGCAAAGGAGTGGCTTAGGAAGAATTTGATGCCGATCATTAATCCTACTACCGGTATGTTTGATTATGCGAGCAGCAAGATGTATAACAATGCTGCGCTGAAGGCATATATTCTTGACTTTGTTCACCAGGCGGACTTCAATATCTCCAATGTAAAGTCAGATAAGGTTTCAGAAACAATACCCCAGCAACTGGTCAACATTCTTATTGCTAACGATAGCACTCCCGATGATATTAAGGATCGCCTTAAGTCTGATCAGGCAATTACTCGAATCCAGACAATGTTTGAGCATACCGTTCATAACGAGCGCGGTACCGAAACATACCTTATGGGTACAGAGAGTCAGTCTGAAGGAACGAAGAGAACCATCGGTATAGAGGCGGCTGTCTATGAAGCGATGGAGACTGAGTCGTTTCTTTTCATTGACGAGATAGAAGCTTCGCTCCATCCGGAGTTGGTTGAATTCATTCTTCAGAAGTTCCTCTCAAAGAAGAGCAGGGCACAGATGCTTGTGACTACCCACTATGATATGCTGCTTAATTCTGTCGGTGATGACCTTATCCGTAGGGATTCCGTTTGGTTTACAGAAAAGAAAGAGAATGGTAGCACTGACCTGTACTCTCTTGTTGAGTATAAGGGTCTTAATCGTATATCGTCTCTTCAGAAGGCATATAGGAACGGAGTGTTTGGTGCACTTCCAAACATTAAAGGATAGGTGCTATGGCTAGAAAGATAAACATAAAAGCGAAACACGAGCCTATGCCGACAATTATCGGTGCTGGCATTACCGAGCAGTGGTATTTTACCCACCTGAAGTTCCTGTACAACTATCAGATTAAAGTTCGTCCGAGATTCTTCGGCACGGAGACGGCTGATGGTATGGCTAAAAAGATAGCCGAGGTTCTTGCTGACGGCGGAACTGCAATATGTGTGTTTGATGCTGACGTTTCTACCTGGAATGAAACCGAAAAGAAGAAGCTGGATAAGCTCAGAACAAAATATGCAAAGAGCAAACACGTACTTCTTTGTGACTCAATGCCTGCAGTAGAGTATTGGTTCCTTCTTCATTATGAGAATACCAATCGCTACTTTGGTACCTCAAAGGCGACTGTGCAGTCCCTGAAGCAGCACATCACTGATTATGATAAGTCTGAGCAGTTCCTCAGCAATCGCAAGTGGGTGGCCGATATGTCCGGAGACGGAAAACTTGAATATGCCTGCGAAAGGGATCGGAGGTTTGGAGCAGAAGAACAGTCTTATTCGAGAATCCATAAAATCTTCGAGATTATCAAAAGGAATAATTCAAATGCTTACGGAGATACTACTTCAAAAAGTTATTAGTATGAGAAGGTTTGTGTCAGCCGTACTGACGGCTATGATTTTTTCACTAATTGGAGTCAACGCGAATGCCCAGGAGAGTACGACCCAAAACGAGACTAAAACAGAGCGGAGAGTATATATGCCGACCGGAATCTCCAGTGTGGACGGGCAACGGTTTGAGATCGTCATTCCGAGAGACAATTGCACTCCATATTTACGGATAGACAAGGAAACCGGTGATGTCTGGCAGTTAAGGTTTAATTTGGGTTCAAAGAATTGCGCCAAGGCGATCGGGCGTGAATCGTCCGAGTTCGACATCCGTAAGGAAGGGCAGAACAACTACCAGATTGTGGCGGAATCAGCATTCCATATATACCTTATGAATCTTAACACTGGTCTGATCTGGGAGTACAGTGAATCGCTCTTCAGCGGCAAGTCTGTAATATTCCAACTTTTGGAAGTCAAGTAAAATGCCTATCTTTGCCGCCACAGACATTAATTATGCGCAAGAACACTATCCAGTCAATATCCGAACAGACCGGTTATTCAGTCTCAACTGTCTCAAGAGTCCTCTCAGGCAAGGCCCAACGTTCCAGAATAAGCCAGAAGGCGATCGAGATCATTCAGGCTGAGGCCAAAAGGATTAATTATACCCCTAATCTTCTTGCGCAGGGACTACGTACCAGTCGCACTTACACCATTGGCTTGACTGTGCCGGGGATTGACAATCCGTTCTTCGCCACTCTGGCCAGCACGGTGATCGAGAACCTTAAACTCGCTGGCTATCACACCCTTCTGGCCGACTCGTTGGAAAGCGAGAAGGATTTCGAGAGTTCGCTTATGATGTTCCGTTCAAGAAGCGTGGACGGCATCATCGCCGTTCCTGTCGGCAACACGACGGAACTTATGGAAGAAATTACCAGCAGCATCCCTACCGTCTTGATAGACCGCTACTTCGAGGGCACGTCTCTACCTTACATCTGCACCGACAACTACGTCGGCGGCTATATGGCCACTGAATATCTCATTAACCGCAGTTGCCGCAACATCCTGTCGATCCAGGGAGTGGAAGACTCAACCCCTTCAATGGAGCGTGTCAGAGGCTTCAAGGACGCTATCAACGCCCATAGCGACATTAGCATTGAATATGCCATCGTGGGTGACGCATTCTCCGTTGAGAACGGTTACGATCAGGTCAAGAGAATATTCAGTGAAGGAGTGAAGTATGACGCTGTGTTCGCATATTCATCAACCATTCTGCTTGGTGCGATCCGCGCTTTTCGTGAATTGGACATTAAGATTCCGGAGCAGGTAGGCATCATTTCCTTTGACAACAACGGCTTCCTTGATTTTCTGGATCCGGCCATAACACGCATCGAGCAGCCGCTTTCCGAAATCGGCCGCTTGGCATCGCAAGTCCTCATTGATATCATAGAGAACAGGCATCAGGATCTGCCTCCGGTGCAACGCTTGATAGCACCGACCCTTATCGTCCGCGACAGTTGTTGACATTATGTCGTGGACTCTGGCCAACTTAAAACCCTCCTTCCCGCCGATAAGATGGGAAGGAGGGTTTGTCAATATATTCATTCAGACGGATTAGCGCATATCTGAGTAGCAGCCGTCAACGGTGACGTTGCCGCCCTCGATGATGTAGAGGTCGTCTTTGGTGGCTGGGTAGCGCAGGATGAAGTCCTTGAGGGTCACGTTCTTGCAGTCCTTGAGGTAGACAAGGGTCGGAACAGCGGCATCCTCTGGAATATGCTTCATACGGATCTGCGCGTGGATGTCGTCCAGAAGGGCCGGGCCACGGCCATCAATCACTCCGGTGCCGAAGATGGACATATTCTCAACGTCCTCTCCCCAGAAGATGGCCCTGTGCCCCTTGTAGGAATAGATGTTGGTCGAGCCGACGATAACCGCTCCCTCGCGAAGCCTGATGTTGACCCCTGACTTGAGCTGCACAGCTCCGGTGACATAACGCCCCACGCTGAACTCAAGCGTGCCGCCACCCTTGGAGGCGATGAAGTCGATCGCGCCCTGGATGCTCGTGGTGTTGTCGTGAACGCCGTTGCTCTTGATGCCGAAATTGGACGCCTTATAGACATTCTGGGAGAATCCCACAACAGAAAACAGCAGCAAAGCCGTCAATAACAATATTCTTTTCATTTCTTCTTGATGTTCTTGGTGTCCTTTGTGATGATCTGTTTCTTGCCCTTAGGGGCGGTCTCCTGATTGATCTGGAGATTCTTCATCCTCAGCCCGTTGACATCATCGGTGACGATGGCCGGACGGTAGTCCTCCCCGTCAACGGTGAGTTTCACGTTGTCGAAGACAATGCCGTCGGCGTGACGGATGTAGAAACCCCAGGCCGGAAGTTCCTTCCAGTTGGAGAACTCAGGGTAACGGGTCTCCTGCTCCTCGATCGCGTCCAGTTCCTCCTTGGAGGTGCCTGCGTAGGCATATTCTGGATCAGCGTGGCCAGGATAAACGATCTCGATGTTCTCCATTCTGACATTCTCGATGCGAAGGCCAGGAAGGCCGGCGATAATGCTCGGGCAGACGTTGCGAGGCAGATCCTCGACCGGGCCTTCGTAGCTGTAGCCTGCGTCCGGTTTGTCAAACGGAACCTCGGCGTACATATTCTTGATCACAACATCCTTCAGGCAAGGAACTTGGTCGCCATTGACATTGCGGGTGCCCGTGCGAAGGAAGATCGGGTTACCGGTGTTCAGGCTCTTGAGGCTGTCGATCTCCACATCCTCGATCTGCGCACCGTCCACGGTAGCGATGGTGATCGCGCTGCGGTAGGTATCGAATATGGTTATATTCTTGAACCTGAAGTGCTTGAACTTGCCGCGGGTGTAGGTGCCGAACTTGATGCCATTCGCGCTGCTGCGTCCCACGCAGTTCTCTACAAGAATATTCTCGCTGATGCCATCGTTGCTGTGGCTCTTGAAGCAATAAGAGTCATCGGAAGAGTCGATGTAGCAGTCACGCACGATGACATCGCTGCAATCAACCACGTCCAGACCATCGTTGTTCCAATAGCACTTGGCATCCACGGTGATCCCTTCGATCAGAAGGTTGCGGCATTTGTCGTACTGCTGGGTCCAGCAAGCCGGATCCTTGAGGGTAATATCCTTGACGGTCACGTTGTTGCAGAGATACATATGGATGTTCTCCGGCCTGATGGTCTCATTCACACGGTCGTTGCCGAGCTTGTCATCGATGAGTCCCATATGGACAAAATCCACGAAACGGACTCCAACATCGAAGCCACGGCCATCGACAACGCCCTCTCCGGTCAAACCGATGTTGTCCTGCTTGACGGCAAGGATAAGAGCCGTCCACTTGGCATCCGGATCCTTCACATAATCGTAAGGATTCAGAGAGCCGACAAGCGCGGCGTCCTTCTCGATGTGAAGGGTGACGTTGTTCTTAAGGTAAATGGAACCGGAAATGTAGTCCCCTTTGTCCAGCACGACACGTCCGCCTCCACGTGAGGAAGCGAAATCAATCGCGGCCTGGATGCTGGCGGTGTTCAGGGTGACTCCGTCCGGCCTCGCACCGAAATCACGTGCGAAGAAATCGGTGGCTCCAAGGCTCAGAGCCGAACCGATGAAGAGCAGCGCAACCGCCGCTGTTCTAAATAAAGTCTTCATCAACAATAGTTTATTAATATAATTTCACTGGTCCTATCAGTCCTGCGCTGACGTAAGGCTGCTTGTGCCTGATAACGAAACGCTGCGCCACCTTGTTGTTCTTGAGGGTCTGAATATAATTGCCCATAAGGGTCGTGACTTTCACCTCGATGGTGTTCTCTCCCTGACGGAGAAGCCCGGTCACGTCATAAACACGCTCGCCGAACCACTTCACACCGGCCGGCTTGCCATTGATCCAGACCTCGCAGATGTCGGCCACCTTGCCGAGGTTCAGGTACTTCGGGAGTTTCCCGGACAGGGTAACGGTCTTGGTGTAGGTCACCTCACCCATAAAGTTCTTGAACGTGGTGTCCTTCATATCCTTGAAGTCCTGAAGCTCCTCCAGCTTCGTTGTCCAGGTTGAATCCGGCCAGGTGTGATGCATCTTGAGATCCCACGATCCCGCCACCTGAACCTCGTCCTGTCCGTCAAGCGGAAGCCGCTTCCAAACCGGAGCGCTGCCACCCATCTTGTTGAATACGAACAGATAAGTCTCCGAAGGGCCGAAGCGGAAATGCATCTTTCCATCCTTGCCGACAGGGAGGGTGAACCTCTTGCCGGAGGCCGGATCATAAAGCCACGCGTGCTTGCCTGCGGTCACGGATTTCGGGAATGTGATGTCCGTCTCACGAGCCTCGCTCATATGTGCGTTCATAAAGAGGAACATATCGCTGCCGTCATCGGTGACGTACTGGTTCTGAAGCAGGAACCTGTCCGGATCGCTGATCGTCAGAGTGTGAGGAAGGTTGTACTTCTCCATCACTTCCTTATACCATTCAAGATATTTACCGTCAGCCGGTTTCTCAAGCAGGACGAAATTGTCCTTGTGTTCCTTCAAACGTGCGACAGTCTCGGCAATCTGCCGGTCACGGGTCTCGAAGTCCTTGAGTCCAAGTGACTTCTCGGGATATTTTCCTATGCAGAAGACCCTTCCGCCACCCTTTACGAACTCCTCCAGCTTAGCAAGTGTCTCAGGTGTCGTGCTGGTCACCTCGACGAGGAACAGGGTGCCATATTCCTTAGGGCCGTAGCAAAGTTTTCCGTTACGAACAGTCGCATCCCGAAGGATGATCTCGCTGACATAGTCAGCACCGCCGCCGTTCTTGTGGATGGCCTCCCAAATCAGGGAGGTGTAAGGAATATTCAAGGCCACTGGGAACGGTTCGGTCTGCACTCCCATCGTGCTCCACATATCGTAGTTGGCGGGGAGTATGGCGATGTCGGTGTACATATCGGCGTTCTGGAGCTGGCTGGCGATCCTCGCCCGGTAGTCGTTCAGTTTGTTCACGTAAGGCCACCACGTGTTCCTCTCGTTGTGGAACGTCCCGTACTGGACCCAGCCCGGAAACTCGGCCTCAAGCGGCGAGTAGTTGAACCCGTGCCAAACCGAATGAGTCGTGCCGGAGATCGCGCTCATATCCGAGCCGACCTTCAGGAACTCAAGGGTCGTCGTGAACACCTTGTAGGTGTTTGTCATCTCCTCAGCGCTGACAACTCGCTTGCCGGTCAGGTGGGCGGCAGATGAGACATATTTGTTGATCATCGTGTAGGCGCGGCCTCGGCGATAGTCCTCGTCGCCCATCTCCTCACCGATCTTGTGCTTCAGCCAGTTGGTCGTCCAGGACTCTCCTTCCGGAATGTCCTGCCCAAGCGAGGACTCCTCGATGAAGAATCCGTTGCCGTAGGCCTGAGAGCGGGATTTGACACCTTTCTCCTTGCACCATCCGAGTAATGTGTTCATATACCGCTCGTTGAGAAGCTCGGCTTTCGTGAGCTCGAAATCGAAACGGACACGGTTCACCTGATCCTGGAACTTGTCGCCCTTCTTGGAGCCATAGTCAAAACTCTCCACGTTGCCCAGACGGCCGACCTTGAACATCGTGAATGGCAGCCAAGGCATCAAGTCGTAGCCCCTTCTGGCCTTGAACTCCTCAGGAAAATCGCTCGTCCAGTTGCAGCCCTCAAGCTCCATACTGTCCACAAAGAAAGCTCTGAGATGCTTTGAGAGCGGCCCCAGTTTGGCCTCGATCGTGTCGCCCATATTGTCAAGATAACGACGCACGGCAGCGGCATCCATATGGTTCAGAATCGAACCGGCGGCTCCCGGAGCACCATTTATCACGCAGGCGAACGAATCATATTTCACCATCGCATAGAACTGCCAGTTTCCCTTAGGGACATCGACAGTGATCACATCTCCCTGAATATTCCCAGAAAGATCGATCGCCTCGCTGAGGTCGTTGATCGGGTCCGGAGCGAGATAGACCGAGACAAGTTCCGGCGTGCGGCTGGTGTTCACCTTCGTCACGCCAGGATCGATGTTCTTGAATATGTTGAACTTGGACATCTCGAACCTCTCTCCGCCTGTCACCTTCTGGGCGTAGGTCAGCATAACGGACGCACGCTCCTCACGAGGAAGGGTCTCCGCTCCGAAAGGCCAGCCCGAACCGATGATCAGGTCGCAGGTCATTCCGATGCGCTCAGCCTCGTCGAACACGACCTTGAGCATATCTATCCATTCGTCACTCAGCCACTTGAGAGGTTTCGTGTTCATTGCGTCAGCGCCGTATGGGAAAGAGATCGGGTTGATCTCCACGCCACCGATTCCGGCATCCTTCATAATGTGGAGCTCGCGGACAAGTTCCTCCGCCTCGACACGGTCACCGTTCCACCACCAGCGCACGAACGGACGGTAACGGTTGTCCGGATTCTGGAACTGCTTGTAAAGATCCTTGGAGGATGTCTTTGCCGAAGACTCGGCAGGGACTGCGGCCAGAGAGAAAAGCCCGACCGCAATCAGCGTTAAAAATCTGAATATCTTCATATTTCTATTCGTCAACGTGGTTTACAACCTTAGGTTTGCTGGAATATACCAGATAGTTGTCGATGACGATGTTCATATTGTCCTGCTTGTTGAGGAACTTGAATGTCAGAGTGTGCTCACCTTCAGGAAGACCGTACTTCCAGTAGAGGTCCGGAGCTGCTCCGTTGCCCTTGACAGGGTTCTTGGCTACAGCGGAAAGCTTGCCGTCAAGATAGATCTCGACCTCACCTATGTAACCGGTGTTGTCATTGTAGCCGGCTCCCTTGTAGTAGTGGCTCTTGACTACGATTCCGTTGCCCTTGAACTTGATCTGGCCGATGTTGGTTACCGTCTTCTTGACCTCGACACGGCCCTGAGGATAGTGACCCTCGAACGCCTTCTCGTAGCGTACGGCCTCAGGCTTCTGGACCTTGATGGTGATGTTGTCGCCGTCAACGGAACCGCCGTTGCGTCCGATCACCTGAAGAGCCTGGCTGCAGGAATATTCAGTGGCCTTGTTGAGGGAGATGTCGGTATAGACGAAAGGCACGTCCTCGATCTCCTCGCAAGGCTTCCTCCAATATTCAGGAATATTGCTGTAGCCAAGCATCGTGCCGAGGATTCCGGCGGCTGAGGAAGGGTTGCAGTCAGAGTCCTGGCCGCAGCGGGTGGAGATGTCGATCGTGCGGTAGAAATTCTTGTCGCCGTAGAGGAGGCCGATGAGGATGTAGCCGCTGTTGATGACGGCATCGATGTTGAACTGGCGGTCAACGCCGTCAGGGCATCCGATGTCGTAGCCGTAGTGCTCGTTGAACAGGGCCCAGGTGATGTGCCAGTCCTTAGGGTACTGCTTGTGCCACTTGATGACATCGGACATCGCCTTATAGTAGTTGCTCTGTGCGGGAATCGCCTTAAGGGCCTCGTTCACAACGAAGTTCATATCGTCGCTGACGAACGCGAGGGAGAGCATAGCGGCAACATATACACCACCGTACCAGCCGTCACCGTAGTTCATCATATGACCGATGCCGTCTGAATAGTAGGTCGCGGCGTTGATCATTCCCGGAGCCATCAGACCGGCGTAGTCAGCCTCTATCTGGAAGTCGATGTCGTCTGCGTGAGGGTTGTTGTGCCAGTGGCCGGACTCCGGAGGCATCACCCCGTTGAGGATGTTGTAGCGTCCGAGCTGATTGGCGTGCCAGAGCGGGTACGGAGCGTGGGCGAAGGCGTTCGCGAACGACCCGATCGGAGCGTCAAGGCCTTCTTTCTGGAACACCTCCACGAAGGTAAGATCCATATAGACATCGTCGTACAGTCCCGGGAACTTGTCGAACCAGTACTTGATCATATGGTCGTTCCACGGAATCTCGATCTCGTCGTTGATGAATCCGGCGTACTTGAACTCGGTGGGGCCACCGTAGGAGCAACCGATAACCTTGCCGGCCCAGCCGCCCTTGATCTTGTCCATCAGAACCTCCTTGGTCATTTTGACCTCCTTCGGGAGCTTCTTGGCGGCCGCATCGAATGTGGTTGTCAGCATAAGGACACCAGCGGCGATCAGGAATAAATTCTTGACTTTCATAATTTTGTTTATTGATTATTTGTTTTTCGTAAAGATTCACTTATCCACGAGATTCCTCCCCACAGGATCTGGTTCACGGCCTGGGACTCGTGCGAGAGGGTCGCGAAGATCATCCCGAACTGCACCGGGATGCCATAGACGTAGGCTATGGCCGAGGAGACTATGAAATGGAAGGCCCCGAATCCGCCCGGTACCGGAACGACCGAGGACAGGCTTCCTGCGATCATCAGAAACATCGCATCGGTCATATTCAAGGTCTGCAAAGTGCCCGCGGCGGATGCGAGCTCCGGGCTGACCGAGTCCGGGGATATTCCTTGGAGAGACCAAAGAATCGTGGCACTCATCATCCAGTAGCAGATCCAGATTCCTGCTGTCAGGGCCAGAAACTTCCACGCACCTTTCATCTTGAGGCAGCTGAGGAAGCCGGCCCAAAGCCCTTTGCAGAAGTCACGGACTTTCCCAAGGGGTTTCCATTTGTCAGCGAAAAGGATTGCGCACAAAATGGCAGCAACAACAATGAGAATCCCTGCGACCAGTGCTACGATCTTGCCGGTGCTGACGCTGCCCGAAGCCGCCCCGAAGATCTTCTCTGAGAAGAAACCGCCGAAGCGTTTCCAGGTGAACAGCAGGAAAACGGCAAGCACGGCAACCATCGCGAGCATATCCACAGAACGTTCCAAAGCCGCTGTTCCGAGAACCTTGTCGTAAGAGGCAAGCCGGCGGTCTTCTGAGTCCTTCCGGGAATGGGCTGTGATGTAGCCGCAGCGGACGAACTCTCCGACGCGAGGCAGCACGAGGTTCACCAGATAACTGATGTTGATGGCGTTGAAGCAGGTCAGGCGGGATGTCGTCCCGTCAATCGGAAGAAGAAGTTCGCGCCAACGCAGAGCCCTGAACCAGAACGCCAAGAGCCCGAACAGCATCGAAAGGATGACGAACTCCCAGCGGCAGGCTTTCAATCCTTCCAGAAAGTCGCCCCAGCTCACTCCTCGGAAAGAGAAATACAGAAGCGCCGCCGCAAGCGCGATGGAGACTCCGTATTTAAGAATATTCCCGACCTTCTTGTTCATAACTACAAATTTAATCAAATATTCCTTAACTTTGTGATTTGCACATAATGAATATCAAAATCCAAAGATATGAAATCAATTTTAGGAATAGGCAACGCGCTCACGGACATTCTCGCGGTGTTCCCTGACGAGACAATGCTCCGCGAGTACCACCTTCCTCCGGGAAGTATGCAGCACGTGGATCTTGAGACCGGTGACCGCATCTGGTCAAAGTTGAAGGAGTTCGGCGTGAAGTACGTCCCGGGCGGATCGGCGGCCAACACGATCACCTGTACGTCCATATTCGGAATGCCTTCGGGATTCATCGGAAAGATCGGCAACGACGAGCTGGGGCATCTGTACAAGAGTACCTTGGAGCAGTACGGCGTGAAGACCACCCTGCTGACCGGCACGAAAGGTTCCGGCCGCGCGATGTGCTTCATCACCGGAGCGAACTCCGAGAGAACCTTCGCTGATTATATGGGAGCCGCGCTCGAAATGGTCCCCGAAGATCTGAAGCCTGAATATTTCCAAGGCTACGATTACTTCCATATTGAGGGATATCTCGTGCAGAATCAGGATCTTATCCGCAAGGCCGTGCAGATGGCCAAGGAGGCCGGCTGCAAGATTTCCATCGATATGGCGTCCTACAACGTGGTCGAGTCCAACGAGGCTTTCTTCCACAATCTGGTGGACCGTTATGTGGACATCGTCTTCGCCAACGAGAGCGAGGCCAGGGCGTTCACCAAGCAGGAGCCACGCGAGGCTCTCGACACGCTTGCCAGCCAGTGCGAGATCGCCGTTGTGAAAGTCGGCAAGGACGGCTCGATGGTAAAGCAGGGCGATGACTATCACTACATAGAGGCCTGGCCGGCAGCCACGATCGACGCCACCGGAGCAGGAGACACCTATGCCGCCGGATTCCTCTACGCGCACTCTTTGGGAATGCCTTTGAAAGTTTGCGGAGAAGTCGGCTCAATAATTGCTGCGAAGGTCGTCGAAGTTATCGGCACCAAGATCGATGTCCCGAGATGGAAGGATGCGAAGCGTGAGATCCGAGAGCTGATAGCCTCTGTAAACCAGTAGATTATGTTTGATTTTATAAAGACGTTTTTTAGGAAGAGAAGTCTTCGCAAGCATTCCAGCACAGTCCCCACGGAGATTCTTCCGTTAGGGAAAATCCATTCCTACGTGGCGATCATCGATGCGGAGGAATCATCGTTCGATGCCTGCAAGACAGCCATAATGAATTTTTTCAGATCCCATAACATCAAGGGGTGCGTTTTCTTTCAGGACTTCCGGAAGATCGGCAGCGAGGACCGATTGATCACCAGCATCCAGACCACAATCACCAAAAAGGATCTGGACTGGATCGGCCGCCCTTCCCGCTACAAGCTGAACGTGTTGGAGGAGCAGGCTCCGGATCTTTTCATCTCGCTTGTCAAGAATCCTGACTTTGCCATTGAATATATGGCCCGCACCTCGAAGGCTCGTTTCAAGATAGGCCGTGCGCAGATGTCCGGAAACCTTTTTGATCTTGTCATCAGCGATCCTGCCGGGAAGAATATCTCGCAGTTGGACAGTTTCACGGCCATCAAAGGCTACCTTACAAAGATTCAATAATTTAATATGTCAAATATCGTCAGAAACGCCGCCGTTGCCCTGAAAGGATTCGCAATGGGAGCGGCCAATGTCATCCCAGGAGTGTCCGGAGGCACCATCGCACTGCTCACCGGAATATTCAATGAACTCATAGAGGCTCTCAATGCCATCCTTTCCGTCTCCTCGTGGAAACTGCTGCTTAAAGGCAAGTTCAAGGAGTTCTGGGAATATATTCACGGAACATTCCTGCTTTGGTTGGGAGTAGGTGTGATCGTGAGCGTCTTCTCGCTCGCCAAACTTATGGAATATGTGCTCGCCTATCATCCGATTCAGACCTGGGCGTTCTTTTTCGGGCTGATCGTGGTGTCGGGCATCTATATGCTCGGGGACATCAAGAAGTGGAAAATCACTGACGGGCTTTGGCTGGTGTTCGGCATATTCCTCGGAGCGGTGATCTGCCTCTTGTCGCCGACCCAGACAACGGACGCTTCGTGGTTCATTATGATCTGCGGCGCGATAGCGATCTGCACGATGATCCTTCCCGGCATTTCCGGCAGCTTCATCCTCGTGCTTCTCGGAAAGTATGAATATATTATGTCAGCGATCAGCGAGCTTAATTGGCCGGTTCTCATTCTGTTCGGAGTCGGCTGCGTCCTTGGAATCGCCGCGTTCTCGAAGTTCCTGCACTGGCTGATAGCGCATTACGAGAGGCCGACGCTGATCACTCTGATCGGTTTCACGCTCGGCTCCTTGGTGAAAGTCTGGCCGTGGAGCGACAAGGTCAGTGTGCTGACGGCCCAGCTAATGCGTGAGGGACAGACGGCCGATCAGGCACAGGTCGGAGTCCAGGCTTTGGTTGAATCGGGCTTTGATCTTGCAGCGATGATCAATCCTCAGACCGTCTCGGCAATTGTCTGGATGTTGGTCGGCGCTATCCTTGTCGTTGGCCTTGAATGGCTTGGACACTCTAAGACAAAGTAACCCAAATTGTTGAACAATGATGTCAAAAGAGGCTGGCCAAAAATTTTTTTTGACCAGCCTCTTTTAGAAACATTGCCCAAATCTTCTCCGAGGTGAAAGGTTGTTACGGTTTTCTCCAGGTCAAATTTGGATAAATTTTTGCTACTTTGCTTATTGCTGCTTGTGAAATCGCAGGAAGAGTTGCGATACCTCCAAATAGATCCGTTGCCCGCCTCCTCAATACAGCCTTGACTTCTTCACAGTGATCTGTGAGACCATAAATCGCACGCGGAACAAGAACCAAGTTCGCTATGCTCGCATAGTAATGGCAATCATCTGGATTATCCCAGATGTGGCAAGCCACATAATCGGAGAAGGTGCCACTGTATACTAATCCTAACCTCCTATATTTTTCTTTAATGGCATTCTTGGTGTATTTGTTAGCATAGGTGTTGTTATCTGCTATGCATGGTAGACCATTGCAATCTTTCGTCTGATTTCCTTTCTTGGCCTTATTATCTCTCGCATAAACACAATGATCCCATGATGCGTATGGATTTCCTTTTCCACCCGTGCAGGCATTACACTGATAGACCTTGCTGCATCCACCTTTTTGATTTTCCTTTGTGCCAAGTCTGCCATTAACGACATCCTGTACTACATCTTGGCTTGCAAATATTGCTGATTCGGCAACCATTTTACATAATTGATTAGAAGACAGGTTTTTGAAAAGCCAGATGTGGCCGTAGTATTGGCCTAAATGGAACTCCATGAAATGCTTATAAACCACCTTCCATTTATTACGTTTATTTTTTGGAGTCGCGGAAGTCAGTAATTCAAATCTCTTCTTCGTACAAAACAAAGGATCAACGTATCCTGATTTGGTGGGATCCTTGTAAATAGTATTAGAGGTTAGATCATTAATCCAATATACTAATGATGTATCGTTATCTCTGGCTAATTGTTCGACCGAGTTTAAGTAGGACTTATATGAATTAATTGTCCCCGTGGTATGTCTTGGAGACTCGTACTTAAAGAATTCATTAAACAAGTTTTCAAAAATGTTGGTTTTATTTTTTTTTTGCATAATATTGCGCTAATGAACTATTGATTACTGAATTACGTAGAAATTGCTATGCGAAAAGCAATGCGAAGAGCCAAGCGGCCTCATCGTCAGACAAAGTGTTGGCATCAAGGTTAATGATAAGGTCGCGGACGTTTTTCTCCATCACTTTCTCCTTCGTCAGGACGATGAGTTCACATAGGTTCTCACGAATCTCTCTCGGTCTCAATCCCGTTATGTCGGAAAAGTTCTCACGCAAATTTTTGAGAATCTCATTAAGCATAGACTTGATCGAGTTCGCTTTCTTGTCAATGTCTTTCACGTCAATCTTACCGCTTTTCGCAAGTTCACGGGCCAGCTTCTTGGCATAGCCATATTTTGAATCATTTTCTCCCGGAACAGACAACTCTGGCCGAATAGCAAAACCCCAGCGAGCCATAAATATCATTTTTTTATCGTCTTCTAGATTTTCCGCCCACTTGCGAATGTATGGAATCATTTCTTTCGAAAATATCTCACTGGAAGTTGGCTCTGATTCTTGAACATCCTGTTGTTCTGACAGGAGATCGACAATGCCATGATAACCATATCTACTTAGTGCATTCTGCAGTGACCAGCCAATTTCTGTATAGAAGTACGAACTAAAAGCCCCTTTTTCAGGATCGTACTCTTCCAGTTTCTTGTGCAAGTAGAGAATGGCGTCATGACTGGCTTCTTCTATAATATTTCCACGATCCGAAATATTTCTAAGTGTTTGTGATTGCAGTAGTTTACCACAAACACTCTTTGCATAATCCATGTATTCACTCAGAACCTTTTCATTATTGTTGATATATGCCTCCTCGAAATCTGATGGACACATTCGTTCCAGAACTTTTTTACCTACTGCCATAGTGTTAATAGTATTAGCGTTTCCACAAAAGTACGAAAAAATCAACCATTATTTCTTTATTGACAAAATAATATACGCGATCAACAAAGCC
>CAVBMN010000020.1:0-30976 GCA_963596515.1 bacterium | reverse complement strand
GGGCCTTGAGCCTCTGTCGGTGTCTCGAAAAATCCGGATGCCTCGTCCATAATTCGTTTGAATATTCAAACTCAACTTTCGCGGATAGGCAATCACCAGTCTCAACTGCGAAACTTGAGTATTCAAAGATAACTATTTTTGTGTTAAATTTGTACGATACATTGATGTCGATGAGGAATATTCTCGGACATATTCTTTTAAGCTTGGCGTTGTGCTTTGTCTCAGGTGCTGTCGTGGCGGCTATGCCACAAATTGACAACTACGACAAGGCATTGGACAAGTATGCCGTGATTTGTGACCGCTGCGTGGAGTTGAGGGCGAGGGCGGAGTCTGGACAAAGCGTGCGTATGGAGGAACTGAAGGGCCTGTTGGCGGAACTTTCTTCGCTTAGAAAAACGTTGTCCAACGCTTCGGGGAAGATGTCCGCGGCACAAGCCAGGAGGTTTGAGGCGATCAAGGCCAAGTATATGCAAGGAATGAAGGCGTTCAAAAAGAAGCCTGACCGGCCGGATTTCAGCCCTGTCCTGAAGATTGAGCCGGTCACTGAGCCTGTCGAAGTGACGACTCGGAACGGAATGTCTGAGATGTCGCTTCGACAGGCTCAGCGGCCGAAAGACCAGACTCAGCGACCAGAAGATCAAAATCGGCGACTGAAAGAGATGCAGTCTCGGCGCTTGAAGTCCCAGCGGCAGCGTTCTTCCTCCGAAAAATTTTCAAGACCATTCAAGTTTGCGATTATGGTCGATGCCGGAATATTCCCGACCCCGTCCTACGGCGGAATGATGGTCGCGACATATAACAACATCGGTGCGTACGTCAACTATCGTGGCAATTTCCGGAAGAATGAATATTCCTATGTGTGCACCAATGATGGTGACACTGAATATGGCCGCATCTGGGCCACCGGGAATGCTCGTGCGAGCCGCACCGTGGTGACCGCCGGTTTCGCTATGTTCACCTCTCGACGTTTCGGATTCCGTGCCGGAGCCGGGATGACAACCTATACTCGCTGTTGGGAGGACGTTTCCGGCCAGTGGGCCAAGGTGAAGGACAAGTCGTTCAAAAGTCCTGCGGCCGATGTCGGAATATTCCTGACTTTCAATCCGTTGGTTGTCTCGGTCGGTGTCACGTCCGATTTCTCCGGTCACTCAGATGTCCAACTCGGTATCGGTGTCTGCTTTTAAAGAATTCTATTCCTTGCCGGAGAATCCTCTCTCAAATGGCCTTCAGATGGTTGATCCCACCTTGGCGGCCGGCAATGTATGAGGGAGTATATTCGCCGTTCCTTAAGATCCGGGAAATGTAGAGAGGGGAGCCTTTTATGAAGTTGACTGCCTCGAAACGGTCTCCCGGCAAGAGTTTGGAGTTGCACGCCGATTCGACTTCGAACTGGCTGTCGCCCATATACCGGAGTGTGACCTTTCGGTCTGGATTCCAACCAATCTCCAGTCTGGCTTCCGGCGACAGGTCACTGGCATTTATGAAATCCGCCGTGAAGAATCTCGACTGGAAAGCCTCGGAGTTCTTTAGATCCTCACAGAATGTCTTGTAGTCCTTCTTGCCTATGTATTTGGACAGCACGTCAAGGGTGGTCTGCCGAGGGGTAGGGGTCATATTGACATAACCCCACATCCTTTTGAGCGTGGATGCGGAAACACTTTCACTGGTCTCGCTTTCGATTTCCTGAGCCAGTGAGTAAAAGTCTGTGGATGTCTTGACGCTCTTGCGGAATTTCTTCTCCACAAGGGACATCAGGTAATTCATTTCCGGAATCTGTCTCTCAGCCATATTCGTTCATCTGTTCTCTATCACAAATTTAACTTTTTTGACAATGAATAGCAAATCTTAATATTCCTGAAAATCATTATCTTTGCACCCGGTTAGTTTACTAAGTGCTATGTGGTTATCGTTAGCGTTCTTGTCGGCGATCCTTCTTGGATTCTACGACTCTTGCAAGAAGGAGGCCCTTGGCGGCAATGCCGTCATTCCTGTGTTGTTTCTGAACACGTTGTTCTGCTCCCTCATATTTATTCCATTCATCACTCTGTCCTACTGCACCGACGCCCTTGACGGCAGCATCCTCAAAGTCGGTGAATATGGCGGCTGGGCGGTCCAGAAATGGATTCTGCTGAAGAGCGTCATAGTCCTCAGTTCCTGGACGTTGGGCTACTACGGAATGAAGCACCTTCCGCTTACGATTGTCGGTCCTATCAATGCGACACGGCCGGTTATGGTGCTGGTCGGCGCGATGCTGATCTTCGGCGAGAAATTGAATTGGCTCCAGTGGACCGGAGTGCTGTTGGCCGTGGTGTCCTTCTTTATGTTGAGTCGCAGCGGCAAGAAGGAAGGAATTGATTTCGAGCATAATGTCTGGATCTATGCCGTTGTCGGAGCGGCGGTTCTCGGAGCTGTCAGCGGTCTCTATGACAAGTTTCTGATGGATCCGAACGGCCTGGCTATGGACAAGATGTCCGTGCAGAGTTGGTACAATATCTACCAATGCGGAATGATGGGCATTATGATGATGCTCATCTGGTACCCGAACCGAATGAAAACCACTCCGTTCCGCTGGCGCTGGTCTATCATATTCATCTCCATATTCTTGAGTGTGGCCGATTTCGTTTACCTCTACGCTTTGAGCCTCCCGGGTGCGATGATCTCCATCGTCTCGATGATCCGCCGAGGCAGCGTCATCGTCAGCTTCCTCTTCGCCGCCATAGTCTTCAAGGAGAAGAACCTCCGCAGCAAAGCCATCGACCTCGCCCTCGTCCTCCTCGGTATGGTCTTCCTCTACCTCGGCTCCAGATAGTACGAAAAAATCCGCCCCGCAAGGGACGGATTCTTTATGAATATGTCAGCGAAGCCGACTATTTGCTCTGCTCGATGGCAGCCTGCGCCGCCGCAAGACGCGCGATAGGCACACGGAACGGTGAGCAGGAAACGTAGTCAACACCGATCTTGTTGAAGAAACGGATTGACGCAGGGTCTCCACCATGCTCTCCGCAGACACCGCACTTGAGGTCTGGCCTCTTTGAGCGGCCGGCCTGGATACCGAACTCAACCAGTTTGCCGACGCTCTTTGTGTCGATGGTCTGGAACGGATCGGCGTCGAGGATCTTGTTGCCAAGATATTCACCCATAAAGGTTCCCACATCGTCACGGGAGAAACCGAAGGTCATCTGTGTGAGGTCGTTGGTACCGAATGAGAAGAACTCGGCGGCGCGGGCCATCCTGTCGGCGGTCAGAGCGGCGCGAGGGATCTCGATCATCGTACCGAAGTTGTAGAGAATGAATTGGCGGGTGGTGCCTTCAACCTCAGCCTTGACCTTGTCGCAGATCGCTCTCTGGAAACTGAGCTCACGGGCTGAGATGGTCACAGGGATCATAATCTCAGGATGAGGGTTGAAGCCTTCCTGCTGGAGTTCGGCGGTGGCTGTGAATATGGCCCTGTACTGTGTCTCGGCGATGAGAGGGTAGGACATATGCAGACGTACTCCACGATGACCCATCATAGGGTTGACCTCGTGAAGAGCCTCGCCACGCTTCTCGATGTCCTCGACAGTGACACCAAGCTCCTTCGCGAGTTCCTTCTCCTTTTCCTCTGTCTTAGGCACGAACTCGTGGAGAGGCGGGTCAAGCAGACGGAACACAACCGGCTTGCCGTCCATAATCTTCAGAGTGCTCTTGACGGAAGCCTTGATGTAAGGCTCAAGCTCCGCGAGGGCTGCCTTTCTCTCCTCGTTGGTGTTGCAGAGGATCATCTTGCGCAGTTTGGCGAGAGGCTGCTCGGAATTGACTCCGTAGAACATATGCTCGATACGGAACAGACCGATTCCCTCCGCTCCGAAACTGAGGGCCTTCTGTGCGTCCTCAGGGGTGTCGGCATTGGTCCTGACACCGATCTTGCGGAACTTGTCAACGATTGACATAAACTTGATGAACATAGGGTTCTCGGAAGCGTCCATCGTGTCGATCTTCTCTCCGTAAACGAATCCCTTTGTTCCGTTGAGGCTCATCCAGTCGCCTTCCTTGAATGTTACATTTCTGAAAGAGACTGTCTTGGCCTCGAAGTTAATCTTCATAGCCTCGCAGCCTACGATGCAGCACTTGCCCCATCCACGGGCCACAAGAGCGGCGTGAGAGGTCATACCTCCACGTGTGGTGAGGATACCGGCCGCGGCGCGCATTCCCTCAATGTCCTCAGGAGATGTCTCCTCACGGATGAGGATGACCTTCCTGCCGTTGGCGTTGGCCTCCATCGCGGCCTCAGATGTGAACACGATCTGACCTACGGCTCCGCCCGGAGACGCTGGAAGACCGATCGCAAGCACCTTTGACTTCTTCTCTGACGCAGGGTCAAGGATAGGGTGGAGAATCTCGTCGAGTTGTGCGGGGGAAACCCTCATCACGGCTGTCTTCTCGTCGATCATCTTCTCGTCAACCATGTCCATCGCCATCTGCAGGGCGGCCAGACCGGTTCTCTTGCCGATACGGCACTGGAGCATCCAAAGATGTCCCTCCTGGATGGTGAACTCGATGTCCTGCATGTCGTGGAAATGCTGCTCAAGTCTGAGACGAATCTCGTCAAGTTCCTTGTAAACCTCCGGCATAGCGGTCTCAAGGGACTGGAGATCCTTGTTCTTTTCTGTCTTTGTGGCCTCGTTGAGAGGGTTAGGGGTACGGATTCCCGCAACGACATCCTCACCCTGGGCGTTGATAAGCCACTCGCCATAGAACTTGTTGTCTCCGGTGGCAGGGTTACGTGAGAAAGCCACACCGGTAGCGGATGTGTTTCCCATGTTGCCGAACACCATTGACTGCACGTTCACGGCTGTTCCCCAGTCATCAGGAATCTTCTCGATTCTTCTGTAAGCGATGGCCCTCTTGCCGTTCCAAGACTTGAACACGCCTCCGATGGATCCCCAAAGCTGGGCCTCGGCCGTGTCAGGGAAGTCAACCCCGAGAACATCCTTTACCTTTGCCTTAAATTTCTCGCAGAGATCCTTGAGCTCTTCGGCCGTGATGTCGGTGTCAGACTTGTAACCCTTCTTCTCTTTGAGTTCCATCATCATCCTGTCAAGCTGCTGGCGGATTCCCTGTCCGTCGGCCGGCTCGATGCCCTCGGCCTTTTCCATAACGACATCGGAGTACATCATAATGAGACGTCTGTAAGCGTCATAGACGAACCTTGGGTTGCCGGTTTTCTGGATCATTCCAGGAAGGGTGGCGGAGCAGAGACCGATGTTGAGGATGGTGTCCATCATTCCAGGCATTGAGCTTCTGGCGCCTGAGCGGCAGCTGACGAGAAGCGGATCGGAAGGATCCCCAAACTTCTTTCCCATAATGGTCTCTGTGGCTTTCAGGGCCTCTGCGACCTCTTTCTTGAGTTCATCAGTATAGCCTCCGCCGAGTGAATAATACTCAGCGCAGCATTCGGTTGTGATAGTGAATCCGGCAGGTACCGGCATACCGAGCTTGCTCATCTCGGCCAGGTTGGCTCCCTTTCCTCCCAGGAGCTCACGCATCTGTCCATCGCCCTCGGCTGTCTTGCCGCCGAAACGATAGACTCTTTTCTTTTTGTCGAACATATTATTAAGAATTTGTTTTATAGACGTTCCAATAAATATAGACTGCAAAATTACTAAAAAACTTTGGTTATAGCAATTACAGAAACTTCAAAAAGCCCGCCTCTGACTTTGAAAAATGTCATTGTGGCGGGCCTATCGTTTTCATATTCTTACAATAACCGCGACGCGATGTCGGAAAGCTCGCTCCTCTCACCGATTTTCAGGAATATGTGCTCGAAGAGTTTCTGTCCGTCCATCTTTTCATTCAAGTGCGACAATCCGTTGGACCATTGATCCAAGTAAGGCTGATCGATTTGGAATATGTCTCCGGTGAACACCATTTTAGTGCCTTCGCCGGCTCTTGTAATGATTGTTTTCACCTCGTTAGGGGTGAGGTTCTGAGCCTCGTCGCAGATGAGGAACACCCGTCCGAGACTCCGTCCTCTGATGTAGGCCAGCGGAGAGATAAGCAGTTTCTCTTCCTTCAGCATCGCCTCGATCTTCAAAGCCTCCTTGCTTGAGGAACGGAATTGCGCCTTGATGACATTCAGGTTGTCCATCAGCGGCTGGATGAACGGGCTCATCTTGGTCTTCTGATCTCCCGGAATGAATCCGATGTCTTGATTGCCAAGCACTATCGTAGGCCTTGTGAGGATGATCTGGTCAAAGTCCTTGGCCTGTTCCAGAGCGGCTGCCAGAGCCAGCAGGGTCTTTCCGGTTCCGGCTCCTCCGGTCATCGAAACGAGCTGTATGGCCGGATTAAGGCAGGCGTCCAGCGCGAATTTCTGCTCGTCGTTGCGAGGGCGTATTCCGTAAGCTTCCCTATTCTTTACCAACACGACCCGCCCTTTGCTCTCATCGAACCTTGCGCAGAGAGTCGTGTCTCCGTTTCTTACCTTGAAAAGCTGGTTGGCTTTCGGTTTCACCTTGCAGACAATCTTCCAGTCAACGGACGTGTCCGGGCTGTAGGCTAAACTTTGGATAGCCTCCGGTGTGATGCCGTCAAGGTACTGAACCTCCCTGTTGGAGTTCTCGATCTTGTCCTCCTCTATCCTGTCGGTCAGGTAGTCCTGAACCTCCATTCCGGCGGCTTTGGCCTTCATCCTGAGGTTGATGTCCTTGGTGACAAGGGCAACGAACCTGTCAGGGTTGTTGTCGCGCACCCAGATGGCTGTCGCAAGAATCCTGTGGTCAGGAATATCATCGTAGAACATTCCTTTCATACTTTCAGGGAAAGGATGTCCCGGGTCTATCCTTATGTTGCCCAGCCCTCTTCCGATCGGAACCCCGTACTTCCCGAAGGATTTTCCGTCTGTGATCCGGTCGATGTCCCTCATAAATCCTCTGGCGTTGAAAGCCAGGTTGTCATTGCCTTTCTTGAATTTGTCAAGTTCCTCGATCACAGCGATCGGAATGACCAGATCGTTGTCCTGGAACTTTCGGATGGCCTTGTAGTCGTGCAGGATGATGTTCGTGTCAAGAACAAAGATTTTGGGCTTCCTGCCGCCCCCTCCTCTGCGAGGAGTGTCAGCGTATCTTGCCATATATGTTATTAATATAGTGTCAGTCTTCTCCTTCCGATGCCTGGCTGCTGAGCAGGGATTGCAATATGTTCGCGATTCCGCTGCCGCCGGCCTTCACGTTGATTTCGCCGCTACCGGTCACCGGGTGCCCGATAGGGTAATAGGCGATGTCCTGAAGCAGGAGTTCGGCATCGACATAGTCGTAGTCGGAATCCTTTATCTGGATGATGGCTCCGGGCACTTCGGAAAACAGAACCCTCACATTCTTATCCTCACCATATGCGCTCATAATCCCGCTGATGTCGATATCGGCTCCGACATCCCCCGGACACATCAACTTCAGTGCCGTAAGAAGACCTCCGTCGCTGATGGTGGATGCGGAAATGGCGACCTTATCCTCCACAAACTCTCGGATAACCTCGTAACAGTCAATGAAATAGTCGGCATCGCCGATTTCCGGGAAATTGTCCCCGTTCTGTCCGAGAGCATCACAGAGAAGCGAGCCGCCGAGCCTGAAGTCACACGAGTCAAACGGAACGTAGATGATCCAACTGTCCGGGTCTGCCACCAACTTGTCTTGAACCGCCCTGCGACGGCCAAGCACCGGATGCTCACTGCCAAAAGGAGCGTCTTCAGGCAGGAATATGTCGTCTTCATCCTGACTTTCAGCCTTCTCGCACGCACCGACCTTGAAAGAAGTCTGGCAAAGCCGTCCGCTTTCCGAGAAGGAGTACCCGCTCAGGGATATTCCTAAATCATTGATATAGTCGGCAGTGGCTTCCGCTGAGGAGTAGAATGCCGCCATATTCCCGAGTGGCTTGCCGTTCCATTTCCATTTCGCCGCGATGGTCAGGTCGCCGAGTTTGAAATGGCCGTTCAGCCAGACCGCGTCCAGAAGAGCCTTTGCTATCCGCCCCTTGGTGTAGGAGTCGGCGAACGCTGTCGGGAACTGCCTTGGCTCGTCCAAAAGTGATACGACCGTCGCAAGATAGCCTTTAACATTCTGATTCAGAAAATTTTTCATAGAAGGCGACGGATCCGTGCTCTCATCGACAACCGGCTCGAAGCCTCCACTTTCCGTGGCCGGTTTTCCTTCCGCAGACGCAAGGCAGTCGTCAAGCATCTCAGCCGGAGTCAGCCGTCTGGAAACGCCGTCTATGATGTACTTCGAATGAAGCGCTGATGTTTTTTCTTTCATTCCGCTAGAATATGTCCGTAAATTTAAGTAAATTTGAGTTCAGTTCAAAAAACAAGTACATCAGACAGGAATGGAACCATTTTCCAAGAAGAGTTACCAGAAGAAGGTTGAGGCGATTTTCACAAGATTCCCCTCGGTTCAGAAAGTGCCGTTCAAGGATGCCTACAAACCCGGGCTTGAGAATATGCACCGGTTCGAGGAAGTCCTTGGCGATCCGCACAAAAGCTTGAGGACAATACACGTCGCCGGAACTAACGGCAAAGGTTCGGTCGCGAATATGCTCGCTTCGGCGTTGTCCGCCTGCGGCCTCAAGGTCGGCCTTTACACCTCTCCGCACATCGTGGATTTCCGGGAACGCATGAGGGTTGTGGGATCGGATGGGGGAGCGGAACTCGTGTCCGAGGAATATGTCTATGATTTCCTCTGCCGGTACGAGGCCGATATGGATGCCCTGAGCCTGTCCTTTTTTGAGATAACGACCGGGATGGCCTTCAGATGGTTCGTCGATCAGAAAGTCGATGTGGCCGTCATTGAGGTTGGCCTCGGTGGCCGTCTTGACAGCACGAATGTCATAACCCCTGACCTCTCGATAGTCACAAGCATCGCCCTGGACCATTGCGCCCTACTGGGGAACACGTTGGCGGAGATAGCCGGCGAGAAGGCCGGGATATTCAAGAAAAATGTTCCTGCCCTTGTCGGGGAATATCTTCCTGAGACTCGCCCCGTCTTCGAGACCAAGGCTGCGGAGGTCGGTTGCCCGCTCACGTTCGCCGAGGATGTGGAACCTTCGCTGTGGCACAAAAGCGATGAGATCCTGAGGAATATGGACCTTCGCGGAAAGTATCAGAGGAAGAACCTCCGAACCGTCCTGTCCGCCATCGACATATTGAAGAATATGCCGGAATATGCCGGTCTGTCGGATTCCCAGGCCGTTGTCACCGCCATAGTCCGCACAGCCTCCAGAATGGGCTTCCACGGCCGCTGGGAACGACTTTCGCTCCAGCCGTTCATCATTGCGGACATCGGCCACAACCCTGCGGCCCTGAAGGAGAACTTCGCGCAGCTGGAGTCGATGGTGGCTGACGGGGAGTGTTCCTCGCTGATTCTGGTTTACGCCATCATGGCCGACAAGGATCTGGACGGCATAATGCCTCTGATTCCGGCCGATGCCACATGCATATTCACGAACCCTGAGATTCACCGGGCGCTTCCGGAGAAGGAACTGACTGAGCGGTACCGTGCCTTCTGCGCTGCGAATGGAAGATCGGTGAACCGCATCTACGATGCTCCGAATGTGCGTCAGGCTCTTTCTATGGCGATCAATCTGGCCCGTGAGACTTCGAGGAAACCGGACAGTTCACGTTTCTGCTTTCCGTTGATCTACGTCGGCGGCAGCACCTACCTTGTCAGCGAGGCCGTGCAAATCCTCAAGTCGCTGCAGGTGTAATCAAGCAAGATTTTTGCAGAGTCGGATTTAACCATACATAGCGATAACATTTTTAATGATGAAGACGAATATGCTGATAACCTCCGCCCTCGTGGCGATTCTTTGTTTTGTGGTGATGACGACAGCCGCGTTTGTCAGGAAAGATAAAGGCCGGAATCAAACAAAGGACGGTCTTGTGCTGACAGACCTTTGGAAGAGATATACCGCCGCCAATAAAGCCGACCGCCCGAAGGAGATGATGGCCGTGTTGGACACCATTGTCTCGAAAGCCAAGGCCGAACGTCTGCACTACGACTTCTACAGTGCCGCCAGCCAGAAATGGGTGGTTGCCGTCAACCGCGACTGGAAGCAGAGGGACGAGTACAGCGCGTGGCTGGACAAGGAGGTCGATGAATATGCCGAACCGATCGTGACGTTCCACCACAATCTGTCAAAAGAGAGCCCGTCTTCGCTGACTGACTTCGTCATTGTCAACAAGGCTCGCCTTCAGGCGGCAAGGAACGAAGCCTTCTACGGTGACGGATTGGATGACCTCTGGACGGGGATGGTCAAGGATGATTATGAATATACCCTCTGGGTTCTGTCTGTCATCAAGCGTTCGGAAAAGGCGATGTCGCTTCTGAATGAATATGTCGGCGATTCTTACCCGAAGGCCGCTTATCTGGAGTACCGCCGGATTGCCAACAAGGATTATAAATACAATGAAAAAGGGCGTGCCGAGAAGATCGCCGCCGCCCGTTCGTTCGCGGAGAAATACGCCGGAAGTGCTATGTCTTTGTATGGCAAAGCCATTGTGCTCAGAGGACAGTTTGACAGCCTGTCCAGAATTAGTGAGTCGTCCGCCGCCCTTCGGCCCTTCGGCAAGCTCAGTGCACCGCTGGCTCAGGGACCGGCGGTTCCGGTGGCTGAGCCTGTCGAAGCCTCCTATAAAACCCTTTACCGTGATTGCAAATCAGCCGAGAAGGAACGCCTTTCATATTCCAAAGGCATCGACAAGGAAATCGCCGGAAAGGTGAATGATTTCAAACTGTTGATGGAATCCCTTGACAGTAAAGAGATTGAGATATCCTTCAAGAAAGGTGTCGCTGTCCTTACTCTCCGTAATCTGGATAAGGTGAGCGTTGAGTTCACTCCCGATGTCAAGGATGCCAAACCTTTGGTCCACAAGACCATAAACAATCTGAAGAAGAGTTTCTATGTTCAGGACACGCTTAGGGTCGAGCTGCCGAAATGCGATGACGGAGATTACATATTCACCGCAAGGAACGGGAAGGTGGCATCAAAGGCGAAATGGACGAAGAAGACTCTTTCCATCGCTGTGCGCAAGGATAGTGAGAAGATGCGTTTCTTTGTCGCTGACTATATGACCGGCGAGCCGGTTGAAAAGATTGACCTTGAACTCTTTCGCTCCGGGAAGGCAATAGCGCTGGCTAAGGATGTCGTGCTTTGCAAGGACGGGTTCACTCCTTTGCCGGATGCCATTGTGGACAGTCTGAAAGACGGTGCGGCAAGCTATCTGGTCGCGTCGTACCGTGACCAGGACGGATTTCTTCACAAGACTGATGATCACTACATCTATGGGAATCCGGACTATGTATCTGATCAGAATGATGATTCGGGAACATTCTGCGAGATATTCACGGACAAGTCGGCCTATAATCCGGGAGAGAAAGTGGAGTTCAAGGCCGTCCTTTACAAGGGCGACAGACGCAGGAGTCTGCACACGGTCGAGGCTGGCGCCAAAGTGAAGGCCGAATTGGTCAATGCCGAAGGCAATGCGGTCGGAAGCAAGGATTTGACAACCAATGAATATGGCTCTGTGGCCGGCTCGTTTGACATTCCGTCGGACGGACGGAACGGACATTTCCAGGTGAGGATCACCGGCGATGGCGTGAACTCTTCGAAAGGAATAGTTGTGGATGAGTTCATTCTCCCGACCTACGACCTTGCCTTCGACAAGATCGACAGGCTCTTCTTCCCAGGGGACACCGTCGAGGTGAGCGGCAAGGTGTCCAGCTTCAGCGGACATCCGCTGTCTTCCGCGTCCGTGTCTTACTATGTCGACAGAAACGGTAAGACTGTCGCCTCCGGCAAACTGCCTTTGGATGCGGACGGTTCTTTCACGATACGTTTCGCAACCGACAGCGATGATGATTCCGGATTCTTTGGCGTGACCGTCAAGGTGACTGATGCGACGGGGGAGACAAAGGAATTCTCCAGATTGGTCTCGGCTCTGAAATATTTTAGCCTTGCCGTTGAGGTGACAAACGCGTCAAAGGGTGACATCAATCCTTCGGATGGTGTATGGCGTGGCAACCATTTCATGATCTCGGGAGAAAAGGCTGTCGTGTCGTTCGGAATCAAGGATTCGAGAAACAACGTGATTAAATCTCCGGTAGGGATAAAATATTCTTTGCTAAATGATTCCGGGAAGAAATTGTTCTCCGGGGAAACGCTCTCAGGCAAGACGGAAGAACTCACGCTGCCGGCTGCCGGAATGTACATTCTTGAAGTCAACGCTGAAATAGTTAGGGAAGATGGTCGCAAGGCTACGTCTCAGACAACGTTGAGGATACTTCGCGTCGATGATTCGGCTACAGTGCTGGATGCGAAAGTCAAGAACATTTTCAAACTGGTGGGAGACTGCGCTGACGGTGTCTTGAACACCGGTGAGGACATAAATATTCAGTTCGGTGTCGGCGAGGGTCCTGTTTGGGCCATAGTTGAATTGTTCGGTGACAAGCGGCAGCTGCTTGAGCACAAGATGGTCCATCTTGACGGCAAGGTTGGGGAGAACGGCTCGTTGACAGAGATTGTATATAATTATAAGGAAGAGTATCCGGATGCCGTCCGTCTGATGGTTTTCTATTTCAGAGACGGGGCGAGATGCCAATTCGATCAGGAGTTCAGGCGTGAGCGCAAGACTCTTGAACTGCCGCTGGCATTCTCTTCGTTCACGGACAAGGCTTTGCCAGGTACGGAATATTCATTGGAACTGAAGTCCATTCCTGGCGTTGAGGCAGTCGCTACCGTGTTTGACAAGAGTACCGAAGTGATCTTGGACAATGACTGGACTGAAGTGCGCTTGACTTGGGCCGGGGCGGAGGCTGTCCACATCTCAAGCTCCACTGGTGAGGTGCGTGGCTGGATGTCCTCTGACGGTGGTATGCTTGTCGGAGCCAAACCTAAGAATGTACGTGTCAGGGGACTGGGCAGGAGCAACGCCGCCGAAAGAATGGCTCCTATGGCGGACAGGGCGGATGGGATTATCCTTGAAGAGGAGTATGAGGCGATTCCGTCCATTTTTATGACAAAGGCGCAGTCTCAGGCTTATGAGGAGGGACCAGGTCTTGAAGTCCGGAAGAATTTCTCCACCACGCTGGCCTTCGAGCCGTTCCTCCGCTCGGATGCCGACGGGAATATATTGATGAAATTCAGGACCTCAGACAAACTTTCGACATTTGTCGTGCAGGTCTGGGCGCACACTCAGGGGATGCTCAACGCTTGTGTCCGCAAGGAGATGGTGGTGACGGTTCCTGTCAAGGTTTCTGTGGCTGAGCCTAAATATCTTTACAAAGGTGACAGGTTCGTGCTGCACGCCACGGTGTCAAACGGCTCTGATAAGGAAGTCTCCGGGGTGGTGACTCTGCAAACATATTCATCAAAAGATTATGAAGGGGAGAAGCCGTTCGCATCGTTGTCGAAGAAGGTGACTGTGCCAGCCGGAGGTTCTGTGGAAGTCGCATTCGATGTCAATCCTAAGGAATATGATGAACTCGGCTTGAAGGTGGTCTTCGCGGATGATGCCAAGGCGTTTTCGGATGGTGTGTTTGTCAGCATGCCGGTTCACGAGGCGAAGCAGACTTTGACGGAGTCTCATTCGGCCGTGCTTCTTGCCGGAGCGGACAAGGCAGCTCAGATCAAACGTCTGGAGTCTGAGTTTACGGGTACGACCTCCAAAGGTGCTGAGGTTAAGGAAATTGACATCCGCCAGATGATTCTGGACGCGGTTCCGTCCAAGGTCGAGCCTGAAGGCAAGGATGTCCTGTCACTTACGGAGGCTCTGTATGTCCGCAGGATCGCCGCCTCTCTCGGTACTGACGTTGAGTCGGAAATGTCAGACAAGGTCCTTGTGGAGAAGATCAAGGCCTGCTTGAACGTAGGAGGAGGTTTCGGATGGTTCGAGGGGATGCGCCCGTCTCCGGTCGTGACGGCGGTTGTGCTGGAACGGCTGGCGAAGATGCGGGATGCCGGTCTTGATTATGGCGGGCTGGATTTGACGGAATCCGTCAAGTGGCTGGACCGCAATCAGTTCCTTCGTGGGGCTGCAACCCCTTGCTGGTGCGGTTGGTTGTCGATGGAGCAGTATGCCTACATCCGCTCGCTGTACTCATCCGTGTCTTTCGATGTCTCGCCGCAGACCAGGAATGACAAGTCTGAATATGCCCGTAATCTCAAGGAGTTCAAGAACTCGATCAAGGATTATCTTGTTCCTTCCGTCAAGGATGGCCGTGGACTGGATGGTCGGATTCTTGCCAAGGCCCGCAGGATCAAGACATTGGCTAATCTCGCCGGCAATGATGGCGGTTTGGCTTTGGCTTCAGCTTGGGGATTGAAGTTCTCCGTCGGGTCGAGGATGAACCAGTCGATCGCCGCTGATGTACAGTCGCTTCTTGAATATGCCGTACAGCATCCGGACGGTGGCTGGTACTATCCTAATGCAGTGATGCCGTTCAGAGGTTTGCTGGAGAGCGAGGCTTATGCCCACGCCATGCTTTGTGATTTGCTGTCGTCTCCGGTCGCTGAGTCCGTCGAAGTGACCGCAAAACAGATCGCCGACGGCATAAGACTCTGGCTGATGCTTCAGAAAGAAACCCAGAAATGGAATGCGGATCCGGCCTTCGTGGATGCCCTCAACTCAGTGTTGACCGGCCCGGAGGACATTCTTGCCACAAAGGTTGTGTCCTTGACCAAAACCTACACGATCCCGTTCGACAAGGTGAAGGCATCCGGCAACGGCTTCACTGTCGAGCGTCATTTCTACAAAGAGGTAAAAGGCGAGGGCGGCAAGACAAACCGTCTGGAGATATTCCCGGGGATGAAGGTCGGTGCCGGCGACAAGATAACCGCCGAGTATCAGATCTGGAATCAGGAGAACCGCAGTTTCGTGAAACTGACCGCCCCGCGCGAGGCCGCCTTCCGTCCGGTCAACCAGCTTTCCGGAGCCTATGGCTGGTGGCTCCGTCCTCTTTCCGTGAACGGAATCTGGTCGGTGACCCCTCAAGGCTACAGGGATGTCAAGACTGACCGTACGGAGTACTGGTTCGATGTCTATCCGGAGGACAAGACCACCGTGTCAGAAGAGTTCTATGTCACTCAGGAAGGCATATTCATCGCTCCGGCCGTGGCGATCGAATCCCTCTATGCTCCTCATTACAGGGCTAATGGTGCATTCTCCGGTGAGTTTAAGACTGTGAAATGAATATTCAGATGAGATCTTTGTTGCTTGGTTGCCTGGTGCTCTTCGCTATGGCCGGCTGTTCGGAACGAACGGCCCCAACCCCAGAGTTGCTTCCTCTCCCTCAGGAGGTTGCGTGGTCGAAAGGCTGTTTCCATAAAGATGATGTGATTTTGTCCGGTGACCAGTCTGTGACCGCGATAGTGCAAGAGTGGCTTGACGAAGCCGGTGTCAAATGCTCGGACAAGGCCTCGGGAAAAGTGGATGTCCAGTTGGTTGAACGGATTGATGGTGCAGTCGTCAATCAGGATGAGGCGTATTATTTGACAGTCTCTCCGGATACCATCAGTATCGTTGCGGTCACGGAAAAAGGTGTCTATTGGGCTGTCCAGACATTGCGCCAGCTGGTTGATAAGTCCAAAGGAAATCTTAAAATACCTTGCTGTGAGATCATAGACTGGCCGGCGTTCAGGATCCGGGGCTTTATGCACGACACCGGACGCTCGTACATAAGCTTGGATGAGATCAAGCACGAGATTGACCTCCTTACCCGCTATAAAATCAACACTTTCCATTGGCATCTGACCGAAAACCAGGCGTGGAGGCTTGAGAGCAAGATTTACCCGCAGCTGAACGCCCCTGAGAATATGACCCGTTACCCGGGATGTTACTACACTCAGGAGCAGGTGCGTGAACTTCTTGATTTCTGCCACAGGCATCAGGTCCTTGTGATACCGGAAATAGATATGCCGGGTCACAGCGCGTCCTTTACCAGGACTTTCGGCTGTGATATGCAAAGTCCGAAAGGCAAGGGAATCCTTAAGGAACTTCTTGCAGAGGCGTGCGATCTGTTCGCGGAAGAACCATATTTCCACATCGGTACCGATGAGGTTCATTTCAGTGATCCTGATTTCGTCCCTGAAATGGTCGCCTTGGTGCGCTCAAAGGGCAAGAAAGCGATCTCTTGGAGTCCTGGCTGTGAATATGCTCCCGGGGAGATCGACATAGCCCAGCTTTGGAGCTATATGGGCAAGCCGAAGCCTGGCATCCCATCCATAGACAGCAAGTTCCGCTATGCGAATCATTTTGACCTGTTCGGAGACATCGTGGCTGTCTATAACAGCCGGATCTGCAATTCTGAATATGGCAGTGAGGATGCCTTGGGCACCATTATGGCCGTGTGGAATGACCATAAACTGCCTGATGAACATAATATTCTGCAACAGAACGCTTTTTACCCATATATGCTGGCCATCGCCGAACGCTCGTGGTTAGGCGGCGGCAGTGAGTACTTTGATGGTGACGGAGTTATCCTCCCGGACGAATCAAGTCCTGTTTTTAAGGAATTCGCGGATTTCGAGCACCGTATGCTCTGGCATAAAGATAATTTCCTCAAAGGAGAGCCTTTCCCTTATGTGAGGCAGACGAACGTTCACTGGGCGGTCACGGACGCTTTCCCTAATGATGGGGATCTTGACCGTTCGTTCCCGCCGGAGAGTGGGATCGTGGAAAAATACACCTTTGAAGGTAAGGATTATTTCACCCATCGTGTCACCGGGGCTGGAATATGGTTGCGACACTTTTGGAGCCTATGGTATCCGTTCCCGGCTTTGTTCAAGGAACCGTGCGAAAACAGCACCGCTTATGCTTACACGTGGGTGTATTCACCGAAAAGTCAGGATGTCGGGATGCTTGTTGAGTTTCAGAACTATAGCCGTTCGGTTGACGATGTGCCGCCGCCAGCGGGACATTGGGACTATCGTGGAAGCCGTATCTGGCTGAATGACCAGGAATTGCTCCCGCCGGTATGGACGAATTCTCCGGACGAGAGAAGTCCTGAGATTGACCAAGGCAACGAGAATTGCACTGCCCGTCCGCCGCTTCCGGTTCATCTGAATAAAGGATGGAACAAGGTGTTTATGAAATTGCCTGTCGGAAAGTTCACGACTCCGGAGAACTGGTTGGTCAAGTGGGCGTTCACGGCTGTGTTTGTCACGCCTGACGGAAGCCGTGCGGTCGATGGACTGGTATATTCGCCGGATAAATCAAAAAAAATCAAAAAAACTTCAAAAAAGTTTGCAGTAATAAAAAAAAGTAGTACCTTTGCATCACCCGAACGATGAACAACGGGACAACGATTCGGGAGCTTAGCTCAGTTGGTTCAGAGCGTCTGCCTTACAAGCAGAGGGTCGGGGGTTCGACTCCCTCAGCTCCCACTGAAAAAACCTCTTCAAGATTCTTGAGGAGGTCTTTTTGTTATTCTTCCGTTATGTAAATCTGGAAAATATTTTTTCTTTCGACCTCCACAC
The DNA here is from genome assembly GCA_963596515.1 of bacterium. GTDB lineage: Bacteria > Bacteroidota > Bacteroidia > Bacteroidales > UBA932 > Cryptobacteroides. Next base: position 13,474 of record CAVBMN010000020.1, on the reverse strand, counting down.
CGGAGCAATCATATTTTACTGGCAAATAGTTATATTTGCATATTCATAAAATATTATTGCAATGCGAAAGATAATGATCCTATTGACAGCCGCGATGCTGTGCGTCTCTTGCTCTGAGCAGTTCAATGCCGCTTATCTTCTTTCCGGTGGCGCGAAGGTGGCGCAGGCCGCGACCCTGTCCGATGCCCAGATCCAATCTTATGTCAGCCAGTATGTGCAGAAACTGGATGCTGAGAATACGGTTCTGCCGGAGACCAGTCCATACGTCAAGAGGGTCAGGAATATGACTTCTGGAATCACATCCGTGAACGGGACTCCGCTTAATTTCAAGGTCTATAAGACGAATGAGGTGAACGCCTTCGCTTGTGCGGACGGAAGCGTGAGGATCTACTCCGGACTTCTGGATGCGATGACTGACGATGAGGCACTTGGAGTTGTCGGTCACGAGATCGGCCACGTAGCCCTTAAACATTCCAAGATGCAGTTCAAGCAGGCTCTCCTTACCTCGGCTCTCAGGGATGCCGTGGTTTCAACCGGAGGAACTGTCGCCGTACTCACCGCATCACAGCTGGGAGATCTTGGCGAGACATTGATGAGCGCAAGTTTCTCAAGAAAACAGGAGACAGCCGCTGACGACTACGGCTATGACTTCCTTAAGAGTGCGGGCAAGAATCCTTGGGCTATGGCTATGGCTTTCGAGGAACTTCAGAAGTTATCCAGCGGAAGTACGGCTTCCGGCACCCAGGCCGCATCCGGATCTTCCGTCGGTCAGTTGTTCTCGACACACCCGGCCACTGCTGACAGAATCTCAAGGATGGCCGATAAGGCCACTAAGGACGGCTACAAGAGACCTTCCAAATAATCATTTGTTCTCCGCCACGGTGAATCCCACGGAAATTGAATTCCCCGACTCATCCACTGCTGTGACAGTATGCTTTCCCAGTGAAGGTTTCAGTGTCAGCTGATGGATCATCTGAGTCTGCCCGACATATTCATTATCCAGATGCCAAAAGACATTGACGCCTGGAGTCCTGTGCGCCAGATTGAAAGTTATGCCGGCGATTGATCCGTCCAGTTGGCGCGGAATGTAGATCACGGCTCCGCTTTCCGGGTAGATGAATTCCATCGGGGAACTGTCAGCCTTACTTTTCGGAATCACGGGAGCATATTCGGGATGATGTTGCCTGTAGTACCATTCCATCGATGGCGGCAGGATGAACGTGCGGACTCCATCCACAACCTTATGGTATGGGCACGGTTCGCTCCTTACCGATTTGCGCGGCAGCATCAGAGTGTCGGAACTCTCGCAGTTCACCCCTTTCAGGCATCCGGACTCACGGCAGACCTCGGCCGTGATGTAATCTCCATAGACAGGTTCTTTGAACCAGCCGTTCCGAGAATATTCGTTGTCATATTCCTTGGTCGGCAGGAGGTTGAATATGTCGAACATCACAGGTCCGGCCGTGCGCGCTCCTGTCAGACCGGGAACTCCTTGCCCTTGGGCGTTGCCGGCCCAGACTCCTACTGCGTAGTCAGCCGTGACACCGACCGCCCAAGCGTCCTTGAACCCGAAGCTGGTTCCGGTTTTCCAAGCCACTTTCCTGACTGATCCGATCAGATGCCAGTCGATTTCGTCAGGCCTGTTCACCTCTTTCAGAGCGTCGAATGTCCACCAAAGCGCACATTTGTCGTTCAGTGGAAAATTGTGCAGCCTGTCACCTTTTGCAGTGTGCGTTGTGTCTGCGCTTTGGTATGATGCCGACAGTTTTGAATATGCCGATGTGATGTCGCCGAGAGTTCCTTCCGCTCCTCCGAGTATGAGCGAGAGACCGTAATGTGAGGCACTCCCGCTCAATGTTGTCATCCCGCATTTTCTGAGAATATCCAGAAATTTCGGCACACCGAATCTGCGCAGGAGATGTACGGACGGCACATTGAGCGATCGGGCGAGCGCTTCGTCGGCCGGAACCGCTCCGTAGAACTGCCTGTTGAAATTCTGCGGAGAGAAACCGTTGATGTTGATCGGCACGTCGGGCAGAAGTGTTTTCGGCAATATCTCGCCTTCTTGAAGCAGAGCGCAGTACAGGAGAGGTTTCAGGATGCTGCCGGTGCTTCTTGGCGCTCGGATTATGTCCACCTCACTCCCTGGACGTTTATGATCGGGGTTGGCGTTTCCGATGTAAGCCAGCGTCTCGCCTGTGCGCACATCCTCCACGACCGCCGCGAGATCGTATATTCCTGTCTGTGAGAACTCATTGTTCCATTGGTTGACGATGGCTTGCGCCTGCCTTTGCAGGTGGATGTCGATTGTGGTGCGGATCCGTTTGCCGGGAGATGTCTTCCAGTAATATTCAGTCAGATGATGCGCTTCCTGCGGCAATGCCACCGGCTCACCTGGAAGCGGCTCGTCGCAGGCAAGTACAAAATCCAACGAGTCAATATGCCCGTGTTTGTAGAGCGTGCCCAGCAGCCGGTTACGCTTTTCCAGCAGCCTTGCCCTGTTTTTGCCGGGATGAATCTCCGCCGGGGCGTTCGGGAGCACCGCAAGCGTGGCGGCCTCGCCCCAGGAAAGCTCATCGGGAGGTCTGCCGAAATATCGCCAGGAAGCGGCTTCCAGTCCGACAACATTCCCGCCGAAAGGAGCGTGTGAAGCGTACAGACCAAGAATCTCTCTTTTGCTGCACCTTAGTTCCAGGCGGGTGGCGAGGATCGCCTCGATGATTTTTTGGCCGATGTTCCGTTCCCGTCCTCTGGACATCCTTATGACCTGCATAGTGATTGTGCTTCCCCCACTGGTGACGTGCCCGGCTTTGATATTGCCTACGGCGGCACGTGCTATCGCGACCGGATTCACACCCGGGTGGTATGCGAACCATCTGTCCTCGAACTCGATGAGGGCTGTCTTGAATTTCTCCGGGACGGTGTCCGATGGAGGAAAACGCCATTGCCCGTCACTTGCGATCCTGGCTCCGAGCAATTCTCCGTTCCTGTCTGTGACGACGGTGGAATAGGATGTGCCTTTGAACAGATCTCTGGGCAGACAGAAAAAGTATGCGGTCAAGAGGGCGATGACGACACCGACCGCTATCCTTGACCGCAGTTTCTTTCTCATAGACTATTCAGTGACTTTCGCCGTGCCGGAAGCCGTGTTGGCGCTGATGTGAGGATCGTACATAGCCTCGCATTTCACGGCCGGGAGTATGAACTCACCTTGATAGGATGCGTGCATCTTGATTCTGAATGTCTTGCTGGTACCTTTCGGAAGGTCGAAGAACCAGATGACACGGTCGTCCCTGATGTCACGGTAGTTGAACGTGGCCTTTGAGCTCTCGCCTCCGTAGAGCCTGTCATTCACGGTCTCCCAACCGGAAGGAATAATCTCGGTAAGGGCGAGATTGTCGCAGTCCCTTATGCCGCTCGTGTTGCCGACAGTGATGGTTACCGTGAAGTCCGTTCCTTGGGTTATGCTGGAAGGGTTCAGACTCTTGCCCGCCAACGTGCTGTAGCTGACGTTCAGGCTCAGTCCGCTGGCCTTGGCCTCCACCTTGTTTCCGAACTCCGGAATGACAGATGTGATCAAAGTCGCGTAGAGGCTTCCGTTCATCTTGTTTGTGATGTCAATGCTTCCGTTTTCGGTGTCCACGGTGGCCCGGCCGATTGATTTGGCGCTCTTTACCTCGGCCGTGTTGTCGCCTTGTTTTATTTCGGCCGAGATCGTGTCAGAGCCAACCTTAAGGGCGAGTTCCCTCATCGCGCAGGTTGCGAACGCTATTTCCTGTGTGGAATACCACCCACCGGCGATCGCATCAGCTATTTCCTGCGCAACATCCATAGCCTCCGGCAATGCGTCGTTGAGAACCAATGCCTCAAGTGCCACAGCCTTGTCCCTGACCGGAGAACCGAACGTCCTGTTGGCCTCCGGGTAATCGGAGAAGTTAGTCTTAAGTCCTGCGATGATTTCCCCGGTCACTGTCTTCTTGCCTGTGACAGCGTAGGCGGACGCAAGCATCCATGCTGCCTGACCGGAAAGGGACTCGCTCTCTTTCAGCCTGTTCATAGCCCCGCTTTCGGCCTCTCCGTTAAGTGCCAGAGTGTAAAGCCTGTAGGCTTGCTCAAGGTCTCCAAGACCTCCGTTGTCAGAGTTCCGGTAGTCCTGCACGTTCCTCTTTTGGAATCTTGACCAGCTGGCCATCACGCCCTTGCTGACGCTGAAGCCATTCTGTGACGCCGAGATCATAAACTGCCCGGCCATAGAGCTTACCCATCCGCTGGCGTCCGCATTGCCTGGCCAATAGACAAAGCCGCCGTTGCCAAGCTGTCGTTGGTACAGCTGCTGAAGCAGTTCGGGAATCATCTTGTCGATTTGCTTTTGCTTGTCCTCAGGAAGCATATTCCTTATCGCAAGAAGGCTTATTCCCTTTGAAGAGATCTGCTCTGTGCAGTTGTAGGTGTAATTTGTCAGGAAAGTGAATATTCCTCCGCAGTCAACAGATGGGAAGCCGGTGAGTTCCAAGGTCGCCCATTGGTCTTCATCAGCCTTGAATGGCGTGAATCCAAAATGTTTGGTGGCATCTTTGCCGATCATTGTCCTTGTCACGGAGATTACCGGCGGGTTAGGCGTGCGCACCTCAATGGCGATCTTCTCGCTGGCCTTGTGCCCGTTGCCGTTAGCAGTGACAGTCACTGTGGCGGTGCCGGTACCGGTGGCCTCAATGTTGAACCTGACCATTTTGTCTCCAGGCTTGCTGAACTGCGCAGATGTCTTGGAGTCTCCGTTGATCCTCAGTGGTCCGTCAACCTTGACGCTTACATCGGCGTTTCTGACTCCGTCCTCAAGTGCGAAGACATTGACAGGCATCACGACCTTCTCTCCGGTTCCGATGACTCTTGGTAGGGTAGGGAGAACCATAAGCGGCGACCTTACCGGGACGGTCTTCTCGGCATTGCCGTAGGCTCCGTCCCTTGCCGCCACAAGCATCACCCTGACACTTCCGACGTACATAGGAAGCTTAACCTTATGTGTCGCCGAACCGCTTTGCAGAGAGAACGGGCCTATGTACTTGACAACAGCATTGAAACGGTTGTCCTTCTTTGCTCCTACCATGAGATTCTCGTCTCCTCCGATGCTGAACATCGGTGAGAATCTGCCGCTGTAAGCCCCGATGACATCATCGTACAGATCCCACGTGCTGACACCGAGCGCTTCCCTGGCGTACATCGCGTTCCAAGGATCCGGAGTCTTGAACGATGTGAGATCCAGAAGTCCCTCGTCCACAATGGCCAATGTGTAGGTCATAGGTTTGCCGTTCTTTTCCTTGACCTTGATCTTGAACTCTTCCTGAGGACGGATCACGTCCGGCATTGTGATGACCGGCTCAAGGTGCGATTCCTTGTCGTTGACCAGAACCGGCCGCACTCCATAGAGCCTGATCGGAAGGTCGTTGTCGGTCCTTTCGTGCGGCTGCACAAGGGTGATGTGAATGTAGAAGTTCGGAGCCATCTCCGGAGTCACCTTGAATGAATATGCCACATCGCCCTCTCCGGAAGTCTTCACCCATTCCCTGGCGATGACCTTCCTTGAGTTCTCCAGCGAGATGAGCGCCTGTCCCTTTGAAGCGGCCGGAATATAAACGGTCACCTTCTCGCCGACCTCATAGGATTCCTTGTCGGTGGAGAACGACAGCATTGTCAAAGCGTCCGGGTCTGTCTTGGATGACCTTCCTCTATAGGCCGGCCAGTCAACGTAGATGATATCACCGGCTGTATGTCCGCTTTCGGTGTCTGTCACAAGCACCAGATAACGTCCCCATTCCGGATAATCCACCTTGAATGGGATGGAACCGTCCCTGTTGGAGGATTTGATTGTGCCCGAGGCGATTATATTCGCTGACGGGCTGTTGACGTAGGAATCGAGGCTTTCGCTGCGGCTTTCCCACCACCAGCTCCATTTCATCTTGTAGATGGTGTACTTCAGATTATGACCGGCCACCCTCGCGCCGTTCTTGTCCACGACGGCGACGTTGACGCTGTAGTCCTTGTCTGTCTCCAGATAATGCCCGTCACCCTCTTTCGGAACCTTCACTCCGACGTATGATGAATATGGTGAATATGGCACCGACAGCGAATTGAAGCTTACGTCTCCGCCTTGTTCCTCGACTGTGGTCACGATGTCAGCCCGGAGCATTCCCGGAGCGTTTTCCGCTGACGGCATCGTCACGTTCAGCCTGGCCTGGCCGTTAGAGTTCAGTCTTGTGTTGATGAGCTGATGCTCGCTTGCGCTGAAGTCAGACAACGGGCTGGTGAAATTATAACCTTCAAATCCCTTGAATGTGGAAGCGCCCTGCCGCAAAGTCATATTCACTTTCGCCACAAGTCCAGCCGCAGGAGGGCCTGTCAGCCAGTCCGCCGACACGCATACAGGAACGTTCCGTCCTCCGTCAATTGTCTTACCTTCAAGATCGATGTTGATCTTCAGTCTGTTAGGCTTGATGCTCTCAATCCTGAAAGGCTTATGGAACGTCGCTCCTCCTATCTTGAAGTAGGCGTGCCATATTCCTGTAGGGTCCTCGTCTTTGGTAGGAACCGTGAAAGCATAGAATCCGCTCTTGGCACTTGTGTTGATCTGCTTGGTGTAGAACTGTCCCTGAGGCGTGTACAATTCCATCACGGCCGGGTGGTTGTCCGGAATCCTGTTTTCCTTGTCCTCCAGAATCATCGTGACGTGAAGCGTGTCACCCGGTCTCCAGACACCTCTCTCTCCATAAACAAAGGCTTTCAGCCCTTTTTCCAGAACCTTGCCTCCGACATCGAACCTGCTGAGGGACTTCTGTTCGCCTTCGGTGACTTTCAGGTAACTTGTCGCGCCGCCTCTCTTGGCTACAACCACGAAAGGCTTTCCTGAAAGTTGCATTTCTGCCATTCCGTCAGTGCCGGTCTTGGCATAGCCGATCTCCTTGAGCTGGTAACTATAGACGTAAAGCTCGGCGTTGAACACAGGCGTGGCCTCGATGATGTCGCTTACGCTGACCCAAAGCTTGTCTCCTCCGGCGTATTTCGCGATCACTCCAAGATTGGAAGTGAGCAGGTTGATGGCAGGGAACCTGTCGTCTTCCATATAGTATGTAGGTTTGAGAGGGTTGTCCCTATCTTTCCAGTTGTACTCCTCCCAGTCATAGAACCCGTCATAATAATAAGGTGACGGGGTGTCCCATTCGTCGTTGTCCTTGTCCGTTATGCCCTCCGCGGAGATGTTTACCATCTTGTCCGACGGAACGCCACCCTTGAATGAATCACTCTTCCCATAGACTGAATATTCCTGCTTGAATGAGATCCTGATCCTGTAGATCGCACCGGGCTCCTGTCTGAACAGGCCGGAAAGATCTACAGAGTAGTCCTGCCATTTGTGCAGGTTCTTTGACGGGTCGGAGTCCAGACGCACGCAACGCTTATAGACAAGCCGTCCGCATCTGCGGAGTGAATTGTCTCCTGAGAGGTTGTTGTCCTGCAGGAACATCAGCACATTCTCCTCGTAGATCTGAATTACTCTGATGTCAACCGCATTGAGGTTCACCGCCTTGAACGGAAGAATCAACTCCTTGGAATTCGGCAGTATGTTTCCGGTCACCGGAATTTCGACCGCCGGCTTTACTTCCGTCGAAGAGAACTTCTTTGAATATTCTTCCCCGAGTCTTGTGCCGTCATAGCTGCTTACGGCACTGGAGATTTTGAGTGTAAGTGGTTGATCTTCCGGATTCTCGTAGAATACCTTGACGTGCGCATTCTCAGTCTGAGTATAACTGCGTCCCACTCCCTCCAGTGTAAAAAGGCCTGAGTTGTCGCTCACGTCCGCCAAAGCCTCAGTGAAATAGATGTCGATGTACGGATCGTCCGCCTCCACCCTTTCGGCGCTTAGAACCTTGAAGTCGTTCATCGCCGGAACCTTGATTTCCAGTCTTGAGTCTGTCACGAATCCAGTATCCCCGGCTTTAAGGCTGATTTTCAACGTCCTGTCTTTCGTGTCCCTTGGCAAGCCGATGATCTCGAAATGATAGTTGAGCGGATCCGTTCCGGCTGTGACACTGACTTCGGCGCTTTTCTCCGGATAATCATATTCAAGCATCTTCTGTACCTTCTCTAAAGGAAGTTCCTCTGTCAGGGAGATGGTGCCTTCTATGCTGGCTTTGTCAGGAGAGGCGGCCGTGATTGTGATTTCGTTCACCGAGAGCACGGCTTCCTTGATGGCCACGAGGAACTTGAATGAGAATTTCTTGAATTTACGGTCGCCGACTTTTTGGATTTTGTCCAACCGCAGTTTCCCTGTGTAAGACTGCCCCGGTTTAAGGGCTCCGGTCTCGGGAATGAATTCTATCATACTGCTGGACAGCCATCTGGCCGTTCCCTTGACTGATGGCGTGAATGTTAATATTCCATCTTTAAGATCGGTTCCGGCCGTGGCCTCCGGGATGTTGGAGGCAAGTTCCACACGGATTGTGGATTTGTCTGAGATGACTCCGCCGGTGTATGCCTTGATGAAGGTGGCGAATTCGGTGCTTTGTCCCTTGCTCCTGCCGAAGCGGCTGCAAGAAGAGCTGGTTAGAATAAGTAATATTGCCATTGACAGAATGGCGATGACGTTTTTTGTCGAAATCCTAAAGTTCATATACCTTAATATATATTATAGGTGTGACCGGTTGTTCTTATCGGAAGACACAAGCCTTATATTCAATAGGTGCGATCGTGCTCCGATGACATCAAATTTAGGAATTCTTTTCGGTATATTCAATATTCTGCCATAATTTGCGTTTGTGTGACAATTTGTCAGCATTGTGGTGGTGGCACAGCCTTTGATTTCAACCTCTGCGTCTCCGGAGTGAGCCGGAGCGTAGATTTAAAACATTAAAAAAACTTTATATTATGATCAAACCATTGGCAGACAGAGTCTTGGTTGAGCCTAAGGAGGCTGAGACAAAGACGGCTTCAGGTCTTTATATTCCTGACACAGCAAAAGAGAAACCTCAGGAGGGCAAGGTGATCGCCGCAGGTCCTGGCAAGAAGGATGAACCTATGGAGGTCAAGGTAGGTGATGAGGTCATCTATGGCAAGTACGCCGGAACAGAGGTTACCGTTGAGGGTAAGAAATATCTTATCGTGAAGCAGTCAGACATTCTGGCTATTCTGTAATTAACAATAGGAGGAATTTATTATGGCAAAAGAGATAAAATTTGATGTTGATGTCCGCTCAAAGATGAAGGAAGGAGCTGACGCTCTTGCGGACGCTGTAAAGGTCACTCTTGGTCCTAAGGGACGCAATGTCGTGATCGACAAGAAATTCGGTGCGCCTCAGGTCACCAAGGATGGTGTGACTGTCGCTAAGGAGGTTGAACTCGCTGACAGGTACGCCAATATGGGAGCCCAGATGGTCAAGGAGGTCGCTTCCAAGACCAACGAGCAGGCTGGTGACGGTACCACAACCGCTACCGTTCTCGCTCAGGCCATCATCAATGTTGGTCTTAAGAACGTCACCGCCGGCGCCAATCCTATGGATTTGAAGAGAGGTATCGACAAGGCGGTCGCAGCTGTTGTCGCCGAGCTCAAGAAGAACAGCAAGAAGGTCGGCACTGACTATTCAAAGGTAGAGCAGGTCGGCACTATCTCCGCCAACAATGATGCCGCCATCGGCAAACTTATCGCCGACGCTATGTCGAAGGTGAAGGGTGACGGTGTGATCACAGTTGAGGAGGCGAAAGGTACGGACACAGAGGTCAAGGTTGTCGAGGGTATGCAGTTTGACAGAGGTTACATCTCTCCTTACTTTATGACCAACTCTGACAAGATGGAGGCTGTCCTTGATGACGCTTCTATCCTCATCACCGACAAGAAGATCTCCTCAATGAAGGACTTTATGCCTATCCTTGAGCCGATCGCCCGTGACGGTAGGGCACTGCTGATCATCGCCGAGGATGTTGACGGCGAGGCTTTGACAACATTGGTTGTCAACAAGCTCCGTGGTACGCTTAAGGTAGCGGCCGTGAAGGCTCCAGGTTTCGGAGACCGTCGTAAGGAGATGCTTCAGGACATCGCCACTCTTACCGGTGCCATCGTTGTGTCCGAGGAAAGAGGCTTCACTCTTGAGAACACGACTCCTGATATGCTCGGTAAAGCCGAGAAGGTCACCATCACCAAGGACAACACCACAATCGTAGGTGGAGCAGGTGACAAGGATGCCATCGCTGACAGAGTCGCCCAGATCCGCAAGCAGATCGAGACCACGACATCTGACTACGATAAGGAGAAACTTCAGGAAAGACTTGGCAAGCTGGCCGGTGGAGTCGCTGTGCTCTATGTCGGTGCCGGTTCCGAGATCGAGATGAAGGAGAAGAAGGATAGGGTTGAGGACGCTCTTAACGCCACCCGTGCGGCGGTTGAGGAAGGTTATCTTCCTGGCGGTGGAGTCTCTTATATCCGCGCCGCTGAGGCTTTGAAGAAACTCAAGGGTGAGAACGATGACGAGACCACTGGTATCCACATTATCGCCCGCGCCATCGAGGAGCCTCTTCGCCAGATCGCCCAGAATGCCGGTGTTGACGGCAGCGTCATCATCCAGAAGATCCGCGAGAAGAAGGGAGACTTCGGCTACAACGCCCGTACTGATGAGTATGTGAATATGCTTGAGGCTGGTGTCATCGATCCTACCAAGGTCGCTCGTGTCGCTCTTGAGAACGCCGCTTCCGTAGCCGGTATGTTCCTTACCACCGAGTGTGGTATCGTTGACATTCCTGAGAAGGAGCCAGCCGCTCCTGCGATGCCTGCCGGCGGAATGATGTAATCGAAGCTTTACAATTCAACAATTCATAACTGTAAACGGGAACCACCCAATGATGGTTCCCGTTTTTTTGTGCTCAATTATTAGAATTGTGACGTTTTTTATCTATCTTTGAACTTTGATAAAATTTTGCGCTAACGTTTTAGCACTGGATTTGGTAAGCGGCAAAAATAAGTTGCCGCGGATTTGGCAAAGGCAGGGCAAGTTGTTTTTTACGGTTACTATAACCATTGAATATTTATTTATCAAGGAATATGAAGAAAATACTGATTTTAGGGAGCAGCAACACGGATATGACGGTGAAGACACCGACACTTCCGGCTCCCGGTGAGACTGTTCTTGGGGGAGTATTCACGATGAGTGCCGGTGGAAAAGGCGCTAATCAAGCGGTTGCCGCAAAGAGAGTCGGAGGAGATGTCTCCTTTATCTGTAAGGTCGGGAAAGACGTGTTCGGTGACAATTCGATCAAGCATTACAAGGAAGAGGGCATAGATGTCAGCGGAATTATCCGTTCGGACAAGCCTTCCGGAGTGGCTTTGATCACTGTTGACAAAGACGCGGAGAACTGCATTGTGGTGGCTTCCGGCGCGAATCTTGATTTCACTGATGAGGACATCGCCGTATCTGAGGCAGCCCTCAAGTCCTGTGACATCCTGTTGATGCAGCTCGAAATCCCGGTACCTACGGTCTTGAAGGCGGCGAAGATCGCTTATGAGGCCGGTGCCTTTGTGGTTCTCAATCCGGCTCCTTATGCAGAGCTCCCTGAGGAAATATTCAAATACATCTCATTGTTCATCCCTAACGAGACAGAGCTTGCCTCATTCTCCGGAATGCCGGTGACCGACAAGGAATCCGCCGTCGCGGCCGCCAAGGTGCTGTTCGGCAAGGGTGTGGGGAATATGATCGTGACGATGGGAAGCAAGGGCTCCCTCATACTTGACGGTGACAAGCCTCAGTTCGTTCAGGCGCGTAAGGTGCAGGCCGTCGATACTACCGGAGCAGGGGACACCTACTGCGGATCAATCTGTGTGGCTTTGTCTGAGGGTAAGACCCTCAAGGAGGCCGCGGAGTTCGCCTCCGCCGTTTCCGCACTGTCGGTGACCAAGATGGGCGCACAGACCGCCATCCCTACAAGAGCCGAGGCCGAGGCCTTTATGGCACAATAATAATGAATATTCAATCTTAAATAACACTAATTATTATGTTCATCGTAAACAGTTATGGTCTGGCAGTGTTCTTCTGCTTCATCATTATGCTTTGTTGGGGCTCTTGGGGAAACACCCAGAAACTCGCCGCCAAAAGTTGGAGGTATGAGCTCTTCTACTGGGATTATGTGATCGGAATGGTCATATTCTCTTTGCTCCTCGCGCTTACTCTCGGCACATTCGGCCCTGAAGGCCGTCCTTTCTTCCAGGACATCGCACAGGCTGACTCTTCCGCCATCCTCAGCATCATCATAGGAGGCGTGATATTCAATCTTTCGAATATATGCCTCAGCGCTTCCACTTCAATCGCCGGTATGTCCGTGGCGTTCCCTGTAGGGTGCGGTCTTGCTCTTGTGCTCGGTGTCATCAACAATCTTAGAGTGGAGATGTCTCAGGGTGCGCTCAAGAGCAACCTGACTCTTCTGGCGATAGGTGTGGCTCTTGTTGTCGTGGCAGTCATCCTTAATGGTGTGGCTTCCGGAAAGAAGGCTGGCAACACCGAGATCAGCAAGGCGGACCAGCGCAAGGGCATCATCCTCGCGGTTGTCGCCGGAGTCGTGATGTCATTCTTCTCCTCATTCGTGATGAAGGCTATGGACCTCAAGGATTTCGCGAATATGGAAGCGGGCAAGGTCGGTCCTTACACCGCCATCGTTGTGTTCAGCCTCGCTGTTCTTGTCAGCCACTTTGTCTTTGGCCCTATATTTATGAAATGGCCTTTCCAGGGTGCGCCTGTCAAGATGAGTGAATATTTCAAAGGGAACTCCAAGACCCATTTCGTGGGAATGCTCGGTGGATGCATCTGGTGCCTTGGTACCGCGCTCAGCTATATCGCGGCCGGCAAGGCTGGCGCTTCAGTCTCCTATGCTCTCGGACAGGGCGCTCCTATGGTCGCCGCCATCTGGGGTGTGTTCGTATGGAAAGAGTTCAAGGGATCAAACAAGACCGTTTATGGTCTTCTTGGTGCGATGTTCTGCTTTTTCCTTGTCGGTCTCGGAATGATTGTGGCTGCCGGAATGTAGGAAAAGTTTGGGCCGCATTTGACGGTTCTTGATAAAATCGGCTTCAGACTTATTCTGAGGCCGATTTTTTTTACATTTTTGTAAACAGTCGAACGGTTGGAACTTACATCGGTTTATAGACTGTTTTAACACGATATTGTTGAAAACTATTATCGAAAAAAAGTCAAAAAAAGTTTGGAGGGAAAGAAAAAAGTACTACCTTTGCACCCGCTTTCAGGAACGGAACGCAAGTTCAACTTGAAAACAACACAACAAGTTCATTGAAAAGACTGAAGGAAGTACAACAAGTACCGAGAACGAAAAAGAGAGCGTTGATTCTTTTTTTTTGAAGATGAATGCTGTCGGGGTCGAACTGGAAAATTAGTGTATATATACAAAGAAGAGTTTGATCCTGGCTCAGGATGAACGCTAGCGGCAGGCTTAAC
>CAVBMN010000019.1:0-33157 GCA_963596515.1 bacterium | reverse complement strand
ACCACGATCTTCCTGAATATGCCTACGCCACTAACGAGGACATCACGAAGGATTGTCTGATCGGTGGCTACGTTCACGGCAACGAGCCGAGCCATCATATTCCTTATCTCTACGCCTGGACGAGCCAGCCGTGGAAGACGCAGTACTGGATGAGGGAGATCATCAATCGGATGTATCGTCCTGATATTCATGGGCTGGGAGGCAATGACGACTGCGGCCAGATGTCCGCCTGGTACATATTCGGGGTGCTTGGATTCTATCCTGTCTGCCCGGGAAGTGACCAGTACGTGTTTGGCGCTCCGTACCTTCCGTACGTGAAGATCGCGCTTCCGAACGGCAAGACCCTTGAGGTGAAGGCTACCGGCGTGAGCGACACGAACCGCTATGTGAAGAAGGTTCTGCGCAACGGAATCGAGTGCAAGAAACTCTACATCACCCACGATGACCTTCTCCAGGGCGGCACAGTCGAGTTCGTGATGGCTTCCAAGCCGAACAAGGCCCGCGGCCAGAAACCGGATGACAAGCCGTACTCACTCTCACCGAAGGCGGTTAAGTAAAACGGCGGGTGCCCTGTGGAGGATAAGCCTCTATCTCTCAATGAGTTAAGCAAACCCTTTAGCTGATATCGGCTAAAGGGCTTTGCTTTTATGATTGGTTTCCAATCGTTTACTCTTAACGGAGTTTTATCGCAACGCTTCAATCTGTTCCGCACTCAACCCTGTGAACAGCATAATCTGATCTACAGGCATTCCACCAAGAAGCATAGCCTTGGCCACCTCGGCTTTACCTTCGGTTATGCCTTCAGTCAGCCATTTGTCCTTTCCCTCCTTGAGCCCCCTGCGGTAGCCCTGCTGCTCGCTGCCCTCAAGGTAAGGCAGCATCTCGTCCTTTGAAATCATATCGCTGAAATAACTTTCTATCTGTTCGTCACTGAGACCGCGGATGCGCATCGCCCCCTCCAACTCTTTGAACCAGGAGCCTTTCGCTGCGGCGGTCCTTGCAAAGATACTGAAATTTCTGAATATCCTGCACCATCCGGCGACCGGGCTGTCATATTCCTCTGCGTAGCGCATGATCCTGGGAAGCTCCAGCAGATGGAATGTCAATTGATTGCCGAACGGCTCGCCTGTCTCGATCTCTCGGGTGTGGTATTGATAGAGAATCTTGTCATCGGGGGAATCAGGATGAGAGTCCTCGTAATTCATAATGCAAATGACCTTGACCGGCGATAGTACGTACTTTTTCTCCCCGCCCTTTATCTGTTCGGCCACAAGTCTGGATCCATAATAGAACAGCCTGTCCCGCTGGTCCGAGCGGGAGGTCTTCTGCATCTCGCACAGGAAAGTCCTGCCGTCGGATGTCTTGCAGAGCAGGTCGAAGACGACCTTCTTGTCAATAGGGTCCAGGCCGATCCGCTCTGTATTTTGAAATTCTACAGACTTGATGCTTTCCTGCAGGATGTCGTTGAGGAGCAGGACAAGCAGATTCGGGTGGCTCTGGAACACATATTTGAAGGCCCAGTCGCAGGTGAGGTCGAGATACTCGGAAGCCGCCATCTTCCTCGCCATCTCGTCCTTCTCCTCCTCTGTCATGCTTCGGAAGAGCTCCCGCTTTTCCATAAGCCTGCGGCAGTGGCTGTAGCGCTTCCGGTACTCCCATTCCTCATCGTCAAAGGACATCTGTCCGATAACACTGCCGTCCTTCTGTCCGGCCGCCGTGCCCTTGTCCGTGGCGACCATCTCTCTCGAATCCTTCATAGTTAAAGAATGATTAATGGTTAAACATACTGCTCCGGAGACCGTCCCCGGAACACACTCGCAAGATCGGTATAGTAAACGTAAAAAACGAAAAGAAACATATACAAATCATAAGAAACAGAAAAATCGTCTTAAAAAACAGAAATATTTTTCTTTTAGCCCGGATCTTTTTGTTAAACAACAAATTTTATAAAAACGTTTATGTCTTTCAAAAAGATCGCAATGACGCTTGCGCTCATCCTCAGCACCGTGGCGGCCCTGGCACAGACCAAGACCGTGAAGGGTGTGATCTACGAGGAGGAGACAGGCGAGCCCATGCCGGGTGCGACGGTCTCTGTCGAGGGTTCCACCAAAGGCGTGATGACCGACCTTGACGGCTCGTTCGAGCTGACAGGTGTCAAGCCGACCGACAAACTCAAGTTCGAGTGTCTCGGAAAGGAGACTCAGATCATGGAGGTCGGCACTATGACCAACTTCGTCGTGAAACTGAAGAACGCGGCAAACGAACTTGACGAGGTGACCGTGGTCGCCTTCGGTAAACAGCGGAAGGAGAGCGTCATCGGCTCCATCTCCACAGTCGATGTGAAGACGCTCAAGGTGCCTTCCAGCAACCTCACCACCGCATTGGCCGGTAATGTGGCCGGTGTCATCGCCTACCAGCGCACCGGTGAGCCGGGTCAGGACAACGCCGACTTCTTCGTGCGTGGTATCACCACCTTCGGCGCGAACACAAGCCCTCTTATCCTCATCGACAACATCGAGCTCACCTCCACCGACCTCGCCCGTCTTCAGCCGGACGACATCGAGAGCTTCTCGATCATGAAGGACGCCACGGCGACTGCCCTTTACGGAGCCCGTGGAGCCAACGGTGTCATCTTCGTGACCACGAAGCGCGGTCAGGAAGGTCCTGCGAAGATCTTCGCCCGTGTCGAGACCTCGATCTCAACTCCGACTGATGTCGTGGGGCTCGCCGACCCTGTGACCTACATGAAGTCATACAACGAGGCCATCACCACACGTGACCCTCTCGGAGACCTGATGTACTCCTACGACAAGATCGAGCAGACCGGAAAGCCGGGCGCCAACCGTCTCATCTATCCGGCCAACGACTGGTATGACATGCTTTTCAAGGATTTTGCCACGAGCTACCGCGCAAACGTTTCAGCGCGCGGTGGAGGCAAGGTTGCGACCTATTATGTGTCCGGAGCATACACCGAGGACACCGGTATTCTGAAGGTCGACAAGAGAAACAGTTTCAACAACAACATCGACGACAAGAACTACACCCTCCGCTCCAATGTGGACATCAACGTGACCCCGACCACGAAACTGGCGGTCCGCCTGACCGGCAACTTCCGCGACTATCAGGGGCCTCTGAACGGCGGTAGCGACGTCTATCGTCAGGTCATGCACTCCGACCCGGTGCTCTTCCCGGCCTACTACCCGGTGGACGACGATCACGTCGGCATCCAGCACATCATGTTCGGTAACTACGAGGACGGCTCCTACATCAACCCATACGCCAACCTCGTCAAG
Source organism: bacterium (assembly GCA_963596515.1). Classification (GTDB taxonomy): domain Bacteria; phylum Bacteroidota; class Bacteroidia; order Bacteroidales; family UBA932; genus Cryptobacteroides. The sequence goes on along the minus strand of CAVBMN010000019.1, from coordinate 29,864 downwards.
GGCTACAAGAACTACCAGCGCTCCCAGATGATCGCCGCGGTCGAGCTCAACCAGGACCTCAAGTTCATCACCAAGGGCTTGACATTCATGACGCTGTTCAACCTCACCAGGCTTTCTGAATATACTGTCAACCGCCAGTTCAACCCTTACTGGTACACATTGGACAGGTATGACTCCTACACGGGAGAGTATCACGTGAGGAGGATCAACGAGAACGGTACCGACTACCTGACATATACGGAGAGCGGCAAGACGGTGAAGAACACGATGTATTCCGAGACCCGACTGAATTACAACCGTTCCTTCGGCAAGCATGACGTGACCGGCCTTCTGGTTCTCACCGCAAGCGAGTCACTTACCGCCAATGCAGGTTCCCTCCAACTGTCCCTGCCGTCACGCAACGCCGGACTTTCCGGTCGTTTCACCTACGGCTACGACAAGAGGTATTTCATTGAATATAACTTCGGTTACAATGGCTCTGAGCGTTTCCACAAGTCCCACCGCTGGGGATTCTTCCCGTCAGCCGGTCTCGCGTGGATGATGTCCAACGAGAAGTGGTTCAAACCTGCCACCAAGTACGTCAACAACCTCAAGCTCCGCTACTCTTACGGTCTTGTCGGCAACGACAACATCGGAAATGCCAAAAATAGGTTCTATTATCTCTCGGAGATGAATATGAACAGCGCCGGTAGGTCGGCTTCGTTCGGTCAGCTTAGGGATGTCACATACACTGGTATCGATGTCGTGCGTTACGCCAACGAGGCCATCACCTGGGAGAAGTCCTACAAGACGAACTACGCCCTTGAGCTGGGGCTCTTCAAGAAACTCGACATCATCGCCGAGTATTTCACCGAGCGCCGCTCCGACATATTCATGCAGCGCGCCGACATTCCGAACACGATGGGACTTCAGGCCGCCGTCTATGGCAACATCGGTCAGGCCAGAGCCAAAGGTATCGACATCCAAGCCGACTACAAGCAAGCTTGGGCCAGCGGACTTTGGGCATCGGCCAGAGCGAACTTCACCTACTCGACGAGCAAGTACGACATCTACGAGGAGCCAACCTATCCAGAAGCTTACCGCCAGCACGCAGGCTACTCTATCAAGCAGACCTGGGGCTACATCGCCGAGCGTCTCTTCATCGACGACGAGGATGCCGCCAACAGCCCATCACAGGCCGCCTTTGGTAGCCAGTACGGTGGTGGTGACATCAAGTACACTGATGTCAACGGTGACGGTGTGATCACCAACGCGGATATGGTTCCGATTGGTTATCCGACATCCCCGGAGATCATCTACGGATTCGGTGTCTCCCTCGGCCACAAGGGATTCGATTTCTCAGTGTTCTTCCAGGGCCTTGCCCGCGAGTCCTTCTGGATCGACGCGACGAGTGCCTACAACACCACGTACAACAAATATGGAACGGCTCCGTTCGTGAACAATGGCCAATTGCTCAAGGCCTACGCCGACAGCCACTGGAGCGAAGACAACCGCGACATCTACGCCCTCTATCCGAGGTACAGCGCATACGAGAACACTAACAACACTCAGGTCAGCACCTGGTGGATGAGGGACGGATCATTCCTGCGTCTCAAGCAGATGGAGTTCGGTTACACCCTCCCTCAGAAGCTTACCAACAAGATCCACATCGACAACCTCCGTGTTTACTTCCAAGGCAACAACCTCCTGTGCTGGAGCAAGTTCAAGCTTTGGGATCCGGAACTCGCAGGAGAGGGCTTCAACTACCCGATCCAAAGGACTTTCAACATCGGTGTGAACGTGACCTTCAAATAATCCTTGACTATGAATATGCGCAAGAATATTAATAAATCAATAGCTTCCGCGCTTGCCGCCGCGGCTCTTATGCTTGGCACGGCCGGATGCAACAGTTTCCTTGACGTGGTACCTGACGATGGACTGCCGTCTATTGAGACCGCGTTCAACCTCAGGTCCTCTGCCATCAAGTATTTGGCAACCTGCTATTCCTATATGACCCTTGACGGATCAATGGGCAACGACCCGGCTTTGCTTGGAAGTGATGAATACTGGGATCTCTACGGCCGTACCACAACAGATGTCGCTGGCCGTGTGCCTTTCACGATGTCCTACATAGCGCGAGGCCAGATGAGCGCCAATTCTGTCTATGCCAATGACTGGGCATCGATGTACGAGGGAATCCGCTGCTGCGACATCCTTGTGGACAACATCTCAAGGGTTCCGGATATGGATGAGACAGAAAAGAACCAGTGGATCGCCGAGGTCACCTTCCTCAAGGCCTACTACCACTTCAACCTCGTGCGCAAATGGGGACCTGTTCCGATCATCCGCAAGAGCCTTCCTATCGACTCCTCAGTCGATGAGGTGCGTGTACACAGGAATAACATCGACGAATGCTTCGACTTCATCATCGAGCTTCTGGATCAAGCGATGCCGGATCTTCCGCTCGTCAACCCAGCGATTGATGAATATGGCCGTGTCACCAAAACCATCTGTGCCGCCTTCAAGGCAAAAGTGGCCGTCTATGCCGCCAGTCCGCTGTTCAACGGCAACTCCGAACAGGCCGCGCTTGTTGACACCGACGGCACTACAAGACTCTTCCCTGAGAAGACTGATGACGAGAAACTCGCCCGTTGGACAGCCGCTATGGAGGCTTGCCGCGAGGCCATATCCGTCTCCGAGGAAGCCAACATCAAACTCTATGAGGGTGAGGACATCACCTACCGTATGACAGACTCCCTCAAGACGACATTGACCCTACGCAACGCGTTCAACCAAAAGTGGAACAGCGAGCTTATCTGGGGCAACACACAGTCGCCTTCGGGGACAATGAATATGTACCACAGGCTTTGTATGCCTATCCTCAACGGAGTCTCCGATATGCTTGGAGGCTACATATTCATCGGTGTTCCGCTCAAGATCGCCGAACAGTTCTATACTGTCCACGGTCTGCCTATCGCCAACGATTCCGAGTGGGCAAACATCAACCCTATGGACCTTCGTGTCGGCGACGACCAGCACGCCTATTACATCTGTAAGGGCTACACCACGATCAAGCTTAATTTCGACCGCGAGCCTCGCTATTATTCATCTCTCGGATTCGATGGCGGCAACTGGCTCGGTCAGCTTGGAAACTATAACGACCTCAAGCCTGAGGATATTCATTATGTAGCTTGCCGTGTAGGCGGCACCCACGCCAAGAGAACCTACCAGACAGGCCCTGTGACCGGTTTCTTCCCTAAGAAGCACTTCCCTATCCAAGCCACGTGGACAGGAACCAACTCCTTCATCGGAGCTTCCGCGACTTGGTATCCGTGGCCGATGATCCGCCTCTCTGACCTCTACCTTCTTTATGCAGAGGCCATCAACGAGGCCGAAGGCCCGAACGGAGCACACAGCGATGATCTGTTCAAGTACATCAACGCCGTCCGCGAGCGTGCGAAGATTCCTGACGTGAAGACAGCCTGGGACAACTACAGCAACAGCCCTGGCTACTACAACACCAAGGTCGGAATGCGCGCGATCATCCACCGCGAGCGTCTGAACGAACTGGCCTTCGAGGGTCAGAGGTTCTGGGACATCCGCAGATGGAAAGAGGCTCCGGCCGAGTACCAGAAAGGAATATACGGTTTCGACATCACAGCCAAGAATCCAGAGGACTACTACGTCAAGAAGTTCGTCTATGAGCAGAAGTTCGGACTGAAGGACTACTTCTGGCCAATCTCCACAAGCTACATCGAAATCAATCCTAATCTCGTCCAGAACATCGGTTGGTAACAGTTAATAGAAACATCGCAAATGAAAAAAATATTATTAACATCAACATCAATAGCGGCCCTGCTGCTGGCCTTCGGCTGCGCCGAGGACAACCACGGCAGGATTGATCAGCTTGACAAGGACTTGACAGCTCCTCAGCCTGTGGAGGTAACCAGAGTCAAGCCGATAAGCGGCGGTGCTGTCCTCTGGGTCAAAATCCCTGACGACAAGAACATCAAGGGAGTCGTCGCCACCTACACTCGTGGGGGTGTCGAGGTTGACGCCAAGGTTTCGCGTTACGTTGACAGCCTCAAAGTGGAAGGCTATGCCGACACTGACGAGCACGAAATCAAGGTCTGCTCGTTCAACGTCAACGAGGAGAAATCCGAGCCTGTGATCATCAAGTTCAATCCTGAGATGCCAGCCATCCGCACCGTCTCTCCGACTATGATAGCGGCGGCTGGAGGAGTGAAAGTCAGGATCACCGGTAATGAGAGCAAGGCCGACCTCGCTGTCTGCCTGCTCAAGGATGCTGACCTTGGCAACGCTGACAAGCCTGTCAAAGAAATCAAATGGACTGAAGTCACGACCCTGTTCACGGCCAGCGACAATGTCACCTTGACAAGGCGTGGCCTTGATCCTGAGGAGGCCGTTTTCGGAGTTTATGTCCGCGACCGCTGGGGAAACATCTCAGACACGGTCAAGACTGTGCTCACACCGCTTCCGGAAATCGAGATCCCTAAGTCAGGATTCTCCTACAACGCTGCAGCCCTGTGCAGTCAGGACGACAACATATTCACACTTCAGGCAGAGAACAACAGCTATCCGGTCAGAGGCCTTTGGGACGGATCCGGTCATTCGTCCTCACCTCACTTTATGGCTGTTGACAAAGCTCCTCTTCCTTGCTGGCTGACTATTGATCTCGGTTGCAATGTGGAACTCAGCCGTATAGCGACACTTCCTCGAATCGACTACCCACAGATTTTCGGTGACGCGCACGTCCGCAATTTCGAGTTCTGGGGCAGCCAGAATCCTTCTGGACTCCCTGGAGACGGCGAGCACGGCTTCGACGATTCGTGGAAATGCCTCGGCAAGTTCATCCAGTACAAGCCGTCCGGTTACCTTGACGACGGCACTCCTGGAGTCATCACACAGGAGGACCGTGAGGCCTTCAACAATGGTAATGACTTTGAACTTGACGGCGAAGCCTACCCAGACGCGTTCTATCATTTCCGCTACCTCAGGATAGTCCTTACCTCATACGTGGCTTGGGAAATGCCTGATGCGGCCAACGCCGCGGTTCAGTTCGGCGAGATCACACTTTACGGACGAGTGGTGGAATAAATTCTAAATAGCTATGAATATGAGTATTAAGAATATATCAATGGAAATCTTGACCGCTGCCGGCATCGCAGTTGCGCTCGCTTCTTGTGGCGGTCAGGACGAGATCTATAAGGAATGGGTCAAGAAGGGAGGCTATGACTACCCGGCAAAGGCTCTCAACCTCACCTCCATATCGGGCTATCAGAGCGTGGTCATCAGCTGGGAGAAGCCGATGGATCCTGCTGTCCGCACGGCGACTTTGTTCTGGGACAACTACGCAAGTTCACAGAGCATCGATTATGCCAACTATCCCGATGGGAAGGTCACAATGGAGGTTGGCAACCTTGAGGACAGGTCTTATACATTCGATGTCGTTAACTACGACGACTCGGGTAACAGGTCCCTCGCCGCGGAGATAACGGTCTCACCTTATGGCGACAGCTGGATGGTCTCACGCTCCGAGCGTACCGTCACCTCCGCCAGGATGGACGGCCGCAACGCCAAGATCGTGATGTCAAAGGCAACGGACGAGATGATCGCCACCAGATTCCGCTACAAGAATCTTCAAGACGAATGGGTTGAGTGCGAGACCGTTCTGAAACCAGGCGAAAACGAGGTCACCTTCCCTGATGCCCTCAGAGGCAAAAGGTTTGAATATTCATCCTCTTTCTGCCCTGCGGCGGGCAAGGACACCGTCTGGAACCACTGGACAAAATCATCCGACGGCATCTCCTACCAACTTGACGGGAGTCGCTGGAATGTGACGGTGACTAATGGCCAGTACAACGGAATCAACACTCCGGAGAAGATTTTTGACGGCAGATTCGACCGATCGTCCTACAGCTGGCATAGTTCAAAGAATGACAACAACAAACTGGTGTTCCCGAAGATCCTTTCGATCGACACTATGGCATCCGCAGGTGAGGAGTACGCCTTCACTGGCTTCACATTCCACGAGAATGACTCCGCCTCCTCTATGCGCTACATCAAGAACTATGTGATCTATGTCGGTTCCAAGGCTTACGACCCGAATGACGCAGACTATCAGAGCGAAGGCCACTTCGGCATTCCGTTCATCAGCGGAACACTCTCGACAAGCGAGGCGCAATATTCAGTAAATTCCACCTCTGGTGCTACCGGGCGTTATCTCGCTATCGTATTCAGAGACTCTTGGAACGCACAGGACGGATTCATCGACCTCTGGGAGCTTGTCCCTTACGGCTATATTCCTTCGTTGGCTGACTAACGGCTGAACAGATGAAAATGTATCATTCAATACTTCTCTCGGCCCTTGTGCTTCTCTCTGCGGCGACATCCTGCAAAGAGAAGCAGGAGCCGACTCCGGAGCCTGAACCGGAAGTCAAGGCTGCCACATTCACGGCCACGCTTGACGCTTCCGCAACCACCCCGTTCAAGACATCTTGGGCTGAGGGTGACGCTATTCATCTCATCGGAGTCAAAGACGGCAAATCCACATCCGAGACTATCACGGCCTCTTCCGTGTCCTCAACAAGCGCCACTTTCACATCGAAAGGAAACATCAAGGACGATTGCGATGAATATTACGCCTTCATCGCGGAGACCGGAGTCACCGGATGTGATCCTGCCACATCTTGGACAGTCTCCTCATCAACCGCCTCAACCCGCTCAATCGCGGTCGCCAAGTGCGGCAAAGGCTCTTCTTCCCTGAGTTTCAGGAATATATTCTCGTTCCTCAAGGTGGAGGTTTCCGAGGCTTCTGTCAAGTCCATCGAACTGAAAGGCAACAACGAAGAGGATCTGAACTACGATGTCACGGTCTCGACCTCCGACTATTCAGTTTCCATTGCCCCAAAACCTACGTTCGAGGCACAGAAAACCATCAAGGTCAATGTAAGCGATCCAAGAGACTGCTACATCAGCCTTGTGCCGGGAACCGTGCTTGAGCAGGGCTACACCATCACTGCCTACGATGCCTCGGGCAAGGTCGTCAGCAAGTCCGTATATTCGGATAAGCTTACTGTCCCGAACGGGAAAGTCATAGCGGCCGGAGAGCTTCAGTCTGAATCGGTTGAGTTCACAGCCTCGTTTGATGACACCACGACTCCGGAGTTCAAATCCACTTGGACAGACGGTGATGTGATAGAGGTCGCTTGTCTCAATGGTGAGGCGCTTGTAACAGAGACCATCAAGGCCACGGAGATCTCATCCGACGGCCGGACCGCCAGGTTTGTCTCCAACGGAACCCTTCCTGCCAACGCTTCAGGCTATTACGCAATGATTACGGGCACAGGAATAGACGGTTACCAGAAAGCCAACTGGTCAACCGGCAACCTTGACGGCAACACCATCGAGAAGCCGACTGTCACCGTGGCAAGCTGCACGGATGGTTCCGGCACGTTTGCCTTCAAGAACATATTCTCGCTCATCGCTTTCAAGGTTAACGAGCCTGCCTCTTCATACGTAGTGCTTGAGGGCAATAACTCAGAAAGGATCAGCAAGAATATGCTGGTGTCTTTCAGCAGTCAGAATGTCAACGGCAACACAACACCTACGTTTGAGTCCACGACTTCTTTAAAGAAGACCATCGAGCCGGGAAAGACATATTGGTTCGGGCTTTATCCGGGACTTAAACTCACTAAAGGTTATATACTTAGGGTATACAACAGTGCCGGAAAGGAGATCGGCTACTCCAAAAACAATTCTTCGTTCACAGTGGAGAAAGGAAAGATCTACAATGCCGCCAAGTTCGTCATCACAAAACCGACGGACAAGACAAAGAACTTTGACGCAAGCAACATTGTCCTTTCGCTTGGCGTGGTCAGCGATGTCCACATCAACCAGCAGGCGCAGGCGAACAAATGGAAGTCCGCACTTCAGCAGCTCAAGGCCAAGGCTCTTGAGAACGATTCCAACGGGATGGCAGGAGTCCTTGTTGTCGGAGACCTTATCGATCAACCGAACAACAATCAGTTGAGCCTCTTCAAATCGACTCTCGAATCCGAGATCGACGTGAAGAAGACTCCGATGATCTACACGATTGGCAATCACGATGTTCCTAACTACGCTTGGGCTTCCACGATGGTCTCTGACGTTGCCTATATGAGGAATTTGTTCGGAGACGATTATTTCCAGACAGATCAGGATCAGGAGATGAGGACAAAGTATGAGGCGCGTCATTGCGTCATCGGCGACTATCATATTCTTGCGATATCTCCGAACGGCGACAGCCCTATCGCTTATGATCCAACGGCAGTAACTTGGCTTGACAGCCAGCTGGCCGCCATCACCTCGGCTGAGCCTGAGAAATATGTCATCGTGCTCACGCATCCGATGATCAAGAACACCGTTTATGGCAGCCGCCTCGGTGAGGAGGGAGGAATATGGGAGTCCACACTTCCACATTACTGGGCGACCGATGCGTTGACACCTGTATTGAGGAAATATCCTCAGGCGGTCGTGTTCGGCGGTCACCTCCATTTCCCTCTCAATGACCCACGCAGCGTATGGCAGGGTGATTTCTCCGTGTTCGGATGCGCCTCTGTACGTTATATGGCCCTTGAGAATGGCAAGTACGAGGATATGTCAAGCGCCACTGTGATGCAGGACAGCAATGACTTTTCGCAAGGCAACCTGCTCCAATTCGATGCCAGCGGCAATATGCGTGTGCTGAGAATGGACTTCTATAACAAGGATGTCATCGGGGAACCTATCGTTTCCTCCTACCCGACATCCGACAAGGGGCATCTTACGAAGTACAATCACACGACCCGCAGCCTCGCCAATGCCGCTCCGTCACTGTCAACGCTCAGCGTGGATGTCGCAGACGGTGTCGCCACGGCTAAATGGGCGGCAGGTACAGATGACGAATTTGTTCATCATTATGTGCTGACTCTCAAGAAAGGAGGGACAGTTGTCGCAACCAAGAAGATTCTCGCAGACTTCTACAAGAGCGCCAAAACTTCCGGAATGAAGAAGGAGTGGACCCGTTCTCTCGGTAACGTTACGGATGGCACCTACGAGCTGACCCTTGAGGCCTTCGATTCCTGGGATGCCGCAGCCAAGCCTATGACAATGACTTTCATTGTCGGTGCGGCCACCAACAGTCTCTGGACTGATGACAAGGCCGGCAGCAAAACTGTCTCAGGAGGCGCAGGCAATGCTTCGGAAGACTGGCTGACATATTCCAATGGAACACTCTCTTGGACCGCAAACACCACCGGCAAGCCAAGGACGGCGACCATCGCGCTTCCTAACGGTGAGGCATATTCAGTGACTCAGATCTCGGTGGAGGACTTCAAGGGTAGCTGGACACTATATTCCAAGAGGTTCAACCCTAATGGGACTCTGAGTGGAAGCAATAATAATGCTGCTAAAGAGAATGTCGCTAACACCACTGTGGTGACATTCGGTGAGCCGCTAAAAAAAGAAACGCTGAAAGATGCTTCCGGTATAGAACACTCAAACAACGTTGGCATTAAAGGATTGTACTTTGATTCAGTCCTGGATGGCTGTGTTGAGATAGACTATGAAGGGAAGGCTGTCCGATTCGGTGTGTTCTTTGACCGTCGTTCGGCACAGAAGGCCGCTGACGGTAAATTCTGCGCTTATATTCCGGAATGCTCTACAAGTTATTGGAATGGTTACAATTTCGCTCCTGGAGACAAGGCTTTCTCTGACACCAACTACGAATGGCTTTGGTTCGATGTCAGTGGAGACCAGAGGACTATGAAGTATCAGTATTATGGCGCAGGCCAGAAAACCAGTAACGGGAAATACTACATCTGCGGCATCTCGATTCCTAAGGCCACATCCACAGATAAGTCTTCTATAGCCGGCAGCTATGATGTGATCTACCAGGCGAACTACAACGGCAGCAACACCGAAAGTATGTACTTTGTAAGAAATTAAATATTAATCTCTAATCACAAATTTTATTCACAATGAAATCACACTTGTTAACACTGGCCGCAGCGGTTCTCGCGACATTCGCGTTCACCTCTTGCGGACCAAAGGATCCCGACTACGGTGATCCTACAGTAGCTGTTAAGCCGGGTGAGTTGAATTTCAAGGTAGAGGGCGGTTCCGAGACCGTCAATCTCACCGCGACAGTCGAATGGACTGCCGAAAATTCAGCGTCCTGGGTGACTGTTGAACCAATGGCGGGAGATCCTTCAAAAGAACTTCAGTCTGTGAAAGTCACTGTCGGCAAGAATGAGGGTGAGGAGCGTACCGCCACCGTCACATTCAAGCAGACCGATGGCGTCCTCACAGCGAAACTTACTGTTAATCAGGAAGCATATATTCCTGAAGTACAGACTGTAGATGTCGCATCGATGACCAAGTTGACGAACATCTACAAGTATCAGCGCTTCCAGCTGACAGGAACCGTGAAAAGCCTCAAGTCTGACGGCTCATTCAACCTCGTTGACGGAACCGGTTCCGTCCAGGTCGCCGGTCTCAGTGCTTCCGAAGTAGCTTATGGCACTCAGGGAGGCAAACTTGACAATGTAAAGGAGCGTGGCACCGTCACCATCATCGGTTACTACGAAGGTGGCAAGGTTGTCTATGCCTACCTTGTGAAGTATGAGGAATATTCAGAGCCAAACCCTGACACCGCAGCGACAAAGACATTCCCTTACACCGCGGACTATAAGACTGCGGAGAACGGTGCCATTGTCAATAATGCCATATTCCCTCTCGCTTTCGATGCTCTTTGGTCTTGGAGCGCATCGACTGGTTGGAGAGCTTCCGGTTACAAGAATGCTGACTACACGACCGAGGCAACTCTCTACACAGAGAAGATTGACCTGAAGAACGCTGAGAAGCCTATCCTTGTGTTCGATCACATCGTAAGAGATTTCGTCAGCGTTGATGTGGCCAAGGAGCAGACTTCTGTCCTGATCAGAAAGGACGGTGGAGACTGGACTCCGGCATCCATCACATTCTCCTATCCTGAGACCCTTGGCTCAGAGGTTATGACCTCCGAGGAAGTCAAGCTCGACTCTTACATCGGCTCAGTCATCCAAATCGCTTTCAAGTACGTCAGCGACGAGAGCAAGAAGGCCGGCACCTGGCAGATCCTCAAGATCGAGGTAAAGAAGAGCGAGGAGCCAACCCAGCCGGACAACTCATCCGGTACAGAGGACTATGACAAACCGGGTTGGGACTGGAACAAGTAATTCTTAATTGAATATAAGATGAAAAAGACTATAAAAATGCTTTTCGTGGCCGCTTTTGCGATAGCGTCAGTGGCTTGCGCCCGTGAAGAGGTTCTCGATGGCGGGCAGACCAGAGGAGAGCTCAGGACTTTCACCTGCTCCTTTGACGAGGAGACCCAGACAAAGACCGACATCACCAAACAGGGTAAGACAGTCTGGTCAGAGGGTGACAGGATTTTCGTCACCAACGGTACAGAGAACGACACTCTCACGGTTGACTCCAAGTTCGCCGGACAGAGATATTTCGAGTTCAGCACCACTCTTGAAGGTGAGATCTATGTTGTATATCCTTGCACCGCCGCCAAGGAGGTAAAGGACGGCAAGTTCACTCTTGAGGTTCCAAGCGAGCAGAACGGCCAGTTCGGCTCTGCCAACATCTCTTGCGCTGTCGCCAAAGATCGCTATGTGAAGATGAGGAATGTGACCTCAGTCATCAGATTCAACGTTGACCCTGACGCGAAGGCCGCGGTCAAGGTTGTCGCCATCAACTCAAACGGCAACAATGTCGCCGGAACTTTCAGCGTTGATATGACTTCCGGCTCACCGGTTGTCAGCACGATCGAAGGCAACAACTACTCCGCCGGTGTGACCGTGAATGTGAACGGTGACCACGGCAACAGTCTGTATGCCACTGTCATCCCAGGCACCTACAACGCCGGTCTGACAATGACGGCTGTCACTGTTGATCTCCATAACGCAAGCGAAAGCAAGGCCACTGTTTCCGAAAAAGAGTTCAAGGTCAACGCTTACTACGATCTCGGCACCATCGGAGCCGACCTCAAGCCACTTGCCGGAGACGGTTCGAAGGGCAACCCTTGGCAGATTTCCACTGCCGCCGACTTCCTTGCGTTCGCCTACTACGTGAACGAGGGCAACAATATGAAGGGTGAATATGTGAAATTGATGAACAACATCAAGACCGTCACCACTTCTGTCGGTTACTATGATGCATCTGTTGATGCGGCTGTCGATCCGGACAATGTCAAGAAACAGTTTGTCGGAGATTTCGATGGTAACGGCAAGACAGTGACCCTCAACATCAACCAGACAGCCAAGAGATCCTGCGGTCTCTTCGGAGCTATCGCCGAGGGCGCGAACATCCACGACGTGACCGTTGAAGGCACAGTCAACTCCACATTCGATGACGCGGCTGGTGTCTGCGGTCTCGTGAACGCTGCCGCTGGCGCAAAGATCACTAACTGCGTCAACAAGGCCAACGTCAAGTCCACCGGCAACTACATCGGTGGTATCGCCGGTTGGTCCGACTCCGGTAACGCCAACGAATTGGTGTTCGACAACTGTACCAATGAAGGCAGCATCGCCGGTAAGACTATGGTAGGCGGAGTCAGCGGAACCTTAAGGTCTGGTACCGTTATCAATTCAAAGAACTCTGGTGATGTCATCGGTAATTGCAGCACTGGAGGTATTGTCGGATATGGATATACTGGTAGTGTCAAGGATTGCTCCAATTCCGGAAGCATCACCGCAACTGAGACCAACGGAGATGTCTACTATATTTATGTATCAGGAGGGAAAATATATAATCAGTTCAGATCCAATTGGACTAACGGAACTGGTGGTATATGTGGTTTTGCTCAGAATATGCCAATCTCGGATTGCAAGAACTCGGGTACAATGAAGGCCCAGAATAAGGTTGGCGGTATCTCTGGTTCAAATTATTGGTCAGGAATTGATCGCTGTGAGAATACCGGACGGATCGTCGCGACCCATTGGGGAGTTGCCGGTGGTATCCTTGGTTGGGGTGTCACAAACGCCAATATTCGTGATTGCGTGAATAACGGCGAGGTTGTCGGAGAGAAACTGGAGAACACACAAGGCCGTTGGGTCGGTGGTATCGCCGGGTACATTCAAGTTCAAATCGGCAAGGGCTCATATAGTATCGAACGTTGTACCAATAATGGAACGGTTACAGGTGATGGTCAAGGTGTTGGTGGTATAGTCGGTTATACACATAGTTATAACAATGCCCCTAACAGAATAGAACTTCGTAACTGTACAAATACTGGTAAGGTGACCAATAAACAAGGCGATACCGGTGGAATCGTTGGCTGGCAGTACGATTTTGGTTCGTGGACTGGCATCCCTGTAGACAATTGCAAGAATACAGGTGACATCACTGCCGCTTATGGTGTTGGTGGAATCATTGGTTTCTTCAACGGTAGAGTAGTAGGCAGCCGCACGAACCTTAGGAATTGCGAGAATTCCGGAACTATCCTTTCGACGAAAACTGGAAAAGATGACGGCGCATACGCTGGAGGTATTGTCGGCAGGACAAATGGCTTGACCACCTGTGGTACTTACCTTTGGAACTGCCTTAACACCGGTAAGGTACAATATTCAGACGCTTCATTCAAGAATGCCTATGCCGGAGGTATCGCCGGATCAATCTATGGAGAGATCTGGAATTGCTACAATGGCGGAGAAGTTGGTCTTGCAGGTGCGGAGACACCAGAGGCCGCTCTTGCTACAGTCGGTGCTCTTGCTGGTAATCTTGGAAACAACAAAATCCATTATTCATATTTCCTTACTGGTTCTTCCGTTAACGCGATGGGTACATCATCTGCGATTAAGGCTTCAGAGACTGTTCTTTCCGCCGCAAAGGACGGAACCCTTTCCACGTCTCAGCAGATTGGCGGCCAGTATTACAACAATGTCGTTGAAGCGTTGAACGCAGGCAAGGCTGGACAAGCTTTCTATTATGACTGGACTACCGGCCCTAAGTTCTCTCTCACCGGCAACGTCGGTATCGGCGACGGTCTCGATCTTGGTAACGGTGGTAAACTTTAATCTTGGAGGATAATACTATGTACAAGAAAATATTGACAATATTCGCTCTCGCCGCCTCGCTTCTCGCCTGCAACAAGGCAGAGAATGAGGTTGCGGCTCCGGAGAATGGTGCGAAGACATTGACGATCACCGCCACTATCGGAGATCCGGACACCCGCCTTTCATATTCAGAGGCCACAGACGGCAGCTACAAGGCAAGATTCAACCAGAACGATGTGATCTGGGCATATTTCGCAAAGCCGGACAACTCTGTCGCCGGCACTGCGATAAAGCTTGAGATTGATGCGAAAACCATCTCTTTCGATGGCAAGAAGGCTTGCTTCCGCCAGCCGCTGGTGACTATCCCGGAAGGTGCCAGCAAGATCATCGCTTATCTTACCAACACGGCCAACACCACCAATTTTGACGGTGGTGACGACATCGTGTCCGACATCAGCTCGCAGGCCAACCTCACCGCAGCCCTGAACAATCAAATCATCTACGGTGCCGTTGACTTCAAGGATCTTACATCCTCTGATCCTGACGCCATCGCAGCCAGTATTCCTTTCTCCTACAAGACAAGTCTGCTCAAGTTCAGCCTTGCCCTCCCGGAAGGAACCGAGGTTGATCCCAAAGCCACAGTCTCTGTCGCTCTTTCCAACGGTAAGTTCCACAACAAGCTCCACATCTCCGGTGGCGTTCTTGGAGCCAAGAGCGAGGAAGGCGAGTTGAAGCTCGGCGCGACCGTCGCCAACGGCATCGTTTCCGCCTCAGCCGCTGTCTGGGCCGCTGATGACCTGAACTCCAAGACATTCGTGAATATCGGAGAGGACACTTTCATCGCTGATTTCAAACCGGCCGCATCTGTTGTCGCCGGTAAAGTTTACACGGTTGAGAGAACTCTTGCCAAGGTTTCTATGGCAAGTCAGTGGATCTCTGACGAGGCAGGTTCCGTTGATTTCCCTAACGGTGGTTCCGCCTCCGTTTCAGAAGGATTCCTTTCCTACGCCAACGGCAAGATTTCCTGGACCAAAAACGACACGGGCAAACCTCGTTCCGCCAAACTCATCTTCGCCAACGGCTCCACCTTTGAAGCCCTTCAGATCGGCCCGGATTCATTCAAGGGAACTTGGTCATTCTCTACCAAGGTATTTGCTCAAGCCGGGTCTTATGTCGCGGCAAAGGATCCTTACGTTTTCGAATCTGTCACTTTTGGAGATCCAAGAAACACAGAGGCTCTCAAGGATGTTGACGGCAAGACTTACACAAATAACATCGGTGTCAAAGGTCTATTCTTTGACACTATCCTTGACGCTTGCCTTGACATTGATTATGACGCTAAGACAGCCCGCATCGGTTTCTTTCTTGACACCAGAGATGGCATAGGTCAATCCGTCAACGGGAAATATGCAACTTATTTCCCTGGACTTGCTACCAAGACTGCGACAGCCTGGGGAAAGCCTTGGCTTTATTCAGAAACCGAGCTTGGTGATCCGGACTATGTTTGGATGTGGTTTAAGATTTCTGATGACTTCAACACAATTATGTACCAGAACAGGACAACCGCTGATGTTGAACTTCAGACTTTGACCCAATATTCCAACACGTCAATGAATCTGATCTGTGGCTTCGGTGTTGTTCTTTCCAACACGAATGTATTCAACAACTCAACCGTCAACACCTACGCGAACTTCTACCAGTGTAACCCGGCCGGTCTTCTGGGCGAGTTCTTCACAAGAAAGTAAATTACATCTGGAGTATTTGACTGAGGTCAGTTAATCCACCATAACTCCAATCCGGGCGACCTATGATGGGGCACCCGGATTTTTTTCTGCCCCCATAGTGCCCTTCAAATTCATGGATTTGTAATATTCATTGAAAATCACTTTTTTGCAGTTATGAGAGAAGTGACTACGACAGTGTGACATATTCATTGACCCTTCTTGGATGGAAGTTAGGTCTTGATTTTATGCCTGTTATCTACACGGAAAATGATTGGAACAGCCGTAAGGGCACTTTGTTCTACCATAATATTCAAACAGACTCAATAAGAATTATTTAACGAATGACACTTCGTTTTGCTCGGTGCCGAATTGAAGCAAACTCTGCGGAAAGTTAATATAATTTTGACTTTCCGCAGAGTTTATAAAGATAAACCTTGCGGAAAGTCGATTTTTTTTTAACTTTGCGCAAGGTTATTAATAAGTGCAATGAAGGTAATAGGCAGAAAATCAGAGATTGGGCAAATCCAAAAGTTGTATGATTCCGGAAAATCGGAGTTTGTTGTTGTCTATGGAAGACGGCGCGTGGGAAAGACATTTCTGGTGAACCAGTTCTTCGACAACAAATTCCTTTTCAAGGTGACCGGACTTGCAGTCAAGGACAAGGCCGCGCAACTTGTCAATTTCGGAGAGGCCCTCAAAAAACAGGGCTCACCTCTTTGCCCTTACCCTAAATCCTGGATGGAAGCGTTTGACTTTCTGAAGACGCTTGTCGAAAGTTCAAAGGAGAAAGGGCGCAAGGTTGTGTTCATCGACGAGTTGCCGTTTATGTACACCAATCGATGCGATCTGGTCGTGGCCATCGAACACTTTTGGAACGACTGGGGATGCACACAGGATGACCTGATGCTGATTGTCTGCGGATCCGCCACCTCTTGGATAACAAAGAAAATTCTCAGGAACAAGGGCGGGCTGCATAATAGGGTGACAGGGAAGATCTATCTCCGGCCATTCAACTTGGCGGAGTGCAAGGCCTATTTCAAATCCGTCGGCATAAGCCTTGATGAAAAGGACATCGCTGAATGTTATATGATTATGGGTGGAATCCCTTACTATCTCAGCCTCTTTGAGAAAGGGAAAAGTCTTGCCCAGAATGTTGATGACCTATTCTTCAAAAGAAAAGGCAAACTGGATGGAGAGTTCGATAACTTGTACGCCTCATTGTTTGAGAACAGCGAAGATTATATGAAAGTGATAGAGGCGCTCAGCCGCAGGAACGCCGGCCTGACCAGAAAGGAGGTTATCACCGCGACAAATCTTCCAGACGGCGGCGGCCTTAGCACAATCCTGTCAGATTTGGACGACTGCGACATCATCCGGAAATATAAAGCCTTTGGCAAGAAGGAAAATGACGCGGTCTATCAACTGACGGACTTCTATACAATCTTCTACTACAAGTTCATCAAGAAATATGGCACCTCTGACAAACCTTTCTGGTCTTACCAGATCGGCTCCTCACTTCATAACGTATGGGCAGGAATCGCATTCGAGAGACTGTGTATGTACCATCATATTCAGATAGAAAAAGCACTTGGCATTCAAGGCATTATGACGGAGACATCGTCCTGGCGCTCGGAAAACGCACAGATTGATATGGTGATAAGCCGCGCCGACCGCGTCATCGACCTCTGCGAGATCAAATTCTGGGAAGGCCCCTTCTCAATCACAAAAAAATACCGTCAGGAATTGGACAACAAGATCAACTCTTTCAGGGATTCACTCAAACTCCGCCGGACACTCCACCTTGTCTTCATCACAACCTATGGCCTGAAGCCCAATGAATATAGCGGCGTTGTTCAAAACGAGGTGACCTTGAAGGATCTTTTCGATTAATGCTTATGTCCGATAATACCAGCGCGGTTCCACTGATTGATGAATATCAAGACAGGAAATTGTTGCTTATTGAATATTAAACAGTTATAAAATCCTGCCCTCTGAATATGACTGGCAGGATTTACGAATACCTTCAAAGACAGCCTGTTGTATTTTACGGAAATATTCGGAGAAGGTTTTTGAACATATCGGTGCTGCGCAGCTTTTCGGTTTTGATACACTGGCGGGCGCTTCGACAAGCTCAGCGACCGCCAGCATACGGTAACAGAGTCTGCTGAACCATAATTGGTGGGCCTGCCGAATCAGGGTTGATGAGTCTGCCTTATGATGGCTGGTGAGCTTGTCGAACCACGGTCACTGAACCTGCCGAACCATCGGGCTGGCCACTCCGATAGACCCAAAGTGGTATTTAAGGGGGTAACAACCGAAAATATTTCTGTTTTTTATAATCCGTATATGTTTCTTTTCGTTTTTCACGACTTTTAAGCATATTATTGCGGTTCAAATGTTTGTTTAAAATTTGGACATTATGGACAGTTATGAAAAGAGACAGAGACTCGCTCCATTCGTGAATCTGCGGAGCGATGTAGGCTTCAAGGCCGTGTTCGCGGACAGGAACAACAAGGACATCCTCATTGGGGTACTGAACCAGATCCTCCCGCCCGAGGCTAGGATCGAGGACATCAAGGAATATTCCGACCGCGAGCAGCAGAGAGATGTTACCTATGGGAAGAAGACAGTGCTCGACCTAGTCTGCGTGGATCAGGATGAAAAGACATTCATCGTGGAGATGCAGGCGGATCCGGAGGACAACTTCTTCGAGAGGTGTGTTTATTACGCCTCCGGGCTTTATCATCTGGAACTCTCGGACGGTGAGCGGTACAAAGGTCTGCACCCTGTCTATGTGGTGTCGTTCCTGAACTACCGCCTGAAGCACGATGACGAATCCCTGTGGGATACAGACCACTTCATCTCGTACTGGCAGTTCACCGAAAAACGCACCGGAATGGTTGCGAATCAGACAATTAGTGTTATCTTTGTGGAGATGACGCTGTTCACAAAATCGCCAGAGGAATGCGTGACGGAATCCGACAGGCTGTTCTATATATTCAAGAACAGCGGCGGTTTTCAGAAGATCCCTGAGTGGATCGAGGAGACCGGAGGTATCTCCAGAAAGCTCGCCGAGGCGTGTGAGGTGGCGGCGTTCGACAAGGTGAAGAAACTTAAATACGAGATTGACAAGATGAACGAGTGGGACATTCAGGCGCAGAAAGAATATGCCGTGCGCAAGGGCTTGGAAGAAGGCCGACAAAAGGGACTGCAGGAAGGTCGAAAGGAAGGTCGAAAGGAAGGTCTGCAGGAAGGCAGGCAAGAAGGACTAGAGCAGGGACTGGAACAAGGTCGTGAGGAGACAAAACTCTCTATCGCAAGAAAACTTTTCGAGGCCGGGACACCAATTGATGTGATTGTCAGCTGCACGGGAGTTGACAATGGAACAATCGCATCGTTCGCTCATCCCGAGTAGCACAATAAAATGGCAATCCGTAAGCCCAACCGTGGACTTGCGGATTGCTTTCGATAAAATTGCCCGGCATATTATGCAGGAGTTATTCAACGCATCTGCGTAGCAGACCGTAACGTTCCTTTATGTCCGTTTTGATTTCAGGAGAGGGCGAATGCTCTTTCCGAATCATCGCTTTTTCCACTTCCGCAAAATTACCGCAGGCCATAAGATCCACGAAACCGTTATCGTACATCGCCTTGATCTCCGGCATAATCTCAATAGCATCAATATCTATCAAATCACTTACAATCAATCCATTCAATATCGCGTCCGTGTAAGTTGCCGAAGGGAAGTCCCGATTGATGGCTGCAAGCAGATCCTCGAACCAAGCGATGACTTCAGGCCGCCTGCCCGACTCAAAGAATGAGATCTGTGCGACAGCGTTGGCGACTGTGAATTTCCAAAAATTATCCAGACCGGTTTCCTTCATAAAATCCATCAAAACATCGAGCCTGTTTTTCGCCAGTTTGTAAATCGTAGGCACAATGATTTCCATAGAACCGTCTGCAATATGATAGTCCAGAAAATCATCGCTCTGCCTGATAACCTCCAGCACGGCGTTCAGGCTTGAAGAATCGTTGCCAACCTCACCGAGCAGCATCACGCAGTGGGCGATCACACCAGAGAACGGTGCATCGCTCATTTCTTTCGGTATGCCATCGCAGGAAAGGCCGATGTTGAAAAGAAGAATATTCTCAAGATCCTTTCTTAGACTGTCGTGAGGCAAGGAAAGAATCTCATCCACCTGAGCGTCTGACAGACAGGCATTTTCAGGATCGGAAATTGTCTGAAGGACGGACGGGTTCTCCACTTCCAAAGCGGTCGGGTACTGAGGATGTTTATACGAATATGGCTGGTTCCATTTCACCGCATCCTCGTGCGTTTTCTGAAAATCCGAAAGTCTCTGGGCAAAATCCTCTCCGAAAAGATCGTCCTCCTCCGGCTCTTGTGTCTCAAAAGGGTTGTCCTCTATTATGTAATTGAAGTCTGACCCAAGATTAGCCCTCAAGGCAGGTAGGTAGCGGTCAGCCTCTTTCTGACTGCTGACGACAAGCAGATGCTTCCCGTCCTTTCCGTATTCATATTCAATCAGTGGAATGGCCTCGGTGTCTTCTTCAAGAATATATTTGGCCAAGGCGAAATCCTTGCAAGGAGCTATCCCGGCCTCATCGGCGAACTCGATCGCGCCGTAGATCAGGTTATGCACCTCGTTGTAAGAGATTTTCTTCAGATGATATTCCCTACTCATAGTTTGGATAAAGTCCTCATAGCCAATATCCTCCATTCTCAGTTGATAGAAAGCATCTTTCACACCAAGGCAGTATTTATCAACAAGATAGACCCCGATGGTTTTTCTGCCGCCTTTATGCAGTCTGGTCACCACAATGTGGCCTAAACCAAATTTCTCATAATCCTCATTGATGAAACAATCCCCTATCTCCAAGGTTCTTACCTTCTCTTTGACATACTGCTCCGGAGAAAGGAACGTCTGCTGCTTCGCAGCTTTCTTCTTCTTTGCCATTTTATGAATATTTCCGTAAAGATACGACAATTAATAGATTATATGGCTGAAAACCAACGTGCTGCCGCGAATTTATGAATATCACAGCGTGGAATGTCATTCGCTGAACAGCAGCAAGTTACGAAATGCCTCTCTCTGAATATGACTGGCAGGATTTACGAATATATTCAATAACAGAAGGTTAGGAAAATGGTTTGAATTGCTTGAAATATTCGGTATCTTTACGTGGAAATTGAAAATAGGAGAATTATGAATATTCGGAGAATATTTTTTTGCACGGCAGTGCTGTGCGGCTTTTTGGTTTTGAGTGTTGCGGGCGGGCGCTTCGACAAGCTCAGCGACCGTCCCAACGTGGTCACTGAGCCTGTCGAAGTGGCCGTGGTTCGACAAAGCTCACCAACCGTGGTTCGGCAGGATTCACAAACTATCGCCGGGAAAGTGGCTTGGCAAGGTTCACAAACTATGGTTCAACAGGAACTTTCCGGCAAAGGAAAACTGATCGATGACGTGAACGTCTTCGTGGGCACAGACGGGTTCGGAAATGTGTATCCTGGGCCACAGGTGCCGTTCGGTGGGATCCAGATCAGCCCTGACTGCGACGACAAGGACTATGACTGCGCGGCGGGGTACAAGTACTCCAAACCGTTCATCCAAGGGTTCAGCCTCACGCACTTAAGCGGAACGGGAATCCCGGATATGGGAGACTTCCTTTTCCTGCCGGGAACCGGATCGAGAATGGAGCCGTCAAAGTACGATCACTCAGAGGGATGGGGCAAGCCGGGCTATTACGGAGTCATTCTCAAGGACTACGGAGTCAAGGCCGAGATGACGGCGGCGCAGAGAAGCGGAATATTCAAGTTCACATTCCCACAGTCAGACAGTTCGTTCGTGATGATCGACCTCGACCACACCCTCAAATGGGACTGTCTCTGGTCAACGGTCCGCCTGCTGGACGAGCGCACGATCATCGGAAGCAAGATCGTGAACGGTTGGAACCCGGGGCGTTATGTCTATTTCGCGGCCAGATTCTCAAGACCGATCGAGAAGTTCGACATATTCCAGGACGGGCAGCCGGTGATCTACAACACGAAGCGCTTCCGCAGCTCGCTTGAGGCCTGGGGGCAGAAACTGAAGGCCGTCGCAAGGTTCAAGACCGGAACGGACGAGAGCATATTCGTGGAAGTCGCCGTGTCGGCTGTCGGGACCGACGGAGCGTTGAACAACCTTAAAGAGTTGGATGGCAAGGACTTCGCAGCGGTGAGAGCAGAGGCCGAGGATCTCTGGGAGAAGGAACTCGGGAAGTATGAGCTGGACTCCGACGACAAGGTGCTGAGGGAGACTTTCTACACCAGCGTTTACCGTACCGCCCTCCATCCTTTCCTCTTCGAGGACGCTGACGGACGCTTCCGCGAGCACGATGGCACAATCGGCAAGGCAGATGGCTTTACAAACGTCACAACCTTCTCGCTTTGGGATACTTACAGGGCTTTCCACCCGCTCCTCAACCTTGTCAATAAACCGCTTCAGGCCGACATAGCCAACTCGATGCTCGCGCATTTCGACAAGAGCACGGAAAAGATGCTCCCGATCTGGTCATTCTACGGCGGCGAGACCTGGTGCATGATCGGCTACCACGCCTGCTCGGTGCTGGCCGATATGATGCTCAAGGGAGTGAAGGGTTTCGACTACGAGCGCGCGTTCCAAGCGATGAAGACCACCGCCACGAACCCTCACTACGACTGCATTCCTGAATATACGACCCTCGGCTACGTGCCGTTCGACAAGGAGAAGGAGTCTGTCTCAAAGACCCTTGAATATGCCTACGATGATTGGTGCATAGCCCAGGCGGCAAAGCTTCTCGGTCACGAGGAGGACTACGAGTTCTTCCTGAACCGTTCGATGAACTATAAGAACCTCATCGACCCGGAGACCGGTTATATGCGCGGAAAGGATTCCAAAGGCAACTGGCGCGATCCGTTCGCTCCTATCGCCTACCAGGGTCCTAATTCTGTCCACGGCTGGGGCGACATCACGGAAGGGTTCACGATGCAGTACACTTGGACAGTGCCGCACGATTTCGGAGGATATGTCGAGAAAGCCGGCCGCAAACTGCTCCTGAACCGTCTTGACAGCCTCTTCACCATTGAGCTGCCCGAGGATATTCCCGGAGCGCACGACATCTGGGGCCGCATCGGCGGCTACTGGCACGGCAACGAGCCTTGCCACCACGTTACCTACCTGTACGACTGGTTCGGCCAACCGTGGAAGTGCCAGAAGTGGGTGCGCTACGTGGCCGACAATTTCTACGGCAACGAGCCGGGCTCGCTGAGCGGCAACGACGACTGCGGCCAGATGTCTGCCTGGTACATATTCAATTGTCTCGGCTTTTACCCGTTCTGCCCTGGGTCCGATGAATATTACATCGGCTCGCCGTGTGTCAATGGCCTGAAGGTCAAACTTTCGGACGGAGGCACACTGGAGATGACGACCGATGGCTGGAGCAAGGATGCGGTCTATGTGAAGGCCGCCTATCTCAACGGCAAACGTCTCGACTCCCCTGTCATCCGCTATTCGGAAATCAAGGATGGAGCGAAACTTCATTTCGTGATGTCCCGCAAGCCAGCGAAAGGCTGCTTCAAAAGATCAGCCGAATAATGGAAAACAGTGAATATCTCAGCCTCTGAACGGATCCGGTTCAGGGGCGTTTTTGTCGTATGACAGAATCTCCGCATCTCCGGAAAGGATATTGTAGCCGTGCTCCGCAAGGCTCTGAAGCTCAAACTCTCCCGGATAAACCTCAACGGGTGCGATGAAACCGACTCTCTGACGGATTCCTTCCACGATGTTCCGGCCGTAGGCACCTCCACCGGTCAATAGAATCACATCCACCTTGCCGGAAACGTCCGCCGCCTCCGAAGAGATGTATTTGGCGATATTCAGGACAAAGGCTTCCATCCAGACTTTCGCCCTGACATCTCCTTCCTCGCCTCTGCGGACAATCTCCTTGAGGTCATTCGTGCCGAAAAACGCCACCGCACCACCGTGTCCCATCAATTTCTTTTTGATCTCCGATTTGGAATATTCTCCGCTATAACAAAGGTCAACCAATTGGAAACCAGGGCAAGAGCCTACCCTTTCCGGAGTGAACGGACCGTCTCCTCCGACACCGTTGTTGGAGTCAATCACCTTCCCGTTCCTGTGCAGCGTCACCGTGATTCCACCTCCGATGTGCGCCACAATAGCCGTGATGTCATTTTGAATATGTCCGTGATCACGAAGGTAACGCCTCACGACAGCCCTGGAGTTGAGTGCGTGGAAAAACGGCCTGCGCTGGAATTCCGGCAGACCTCCCACACGGCATTCAGGCAGCATCTCATCAGCCATAGGAGGGTCGGCGATGTAAGCCCGGCAAGGTCCGAAAGGCATCCTGACACCTCGTGCAGTATTCTTCTCAGTCACTTCTTTCGCCAGATCATCGGCGATAATCGCGCTCAGATTACAGGCGTGCCGCCCGTACTTGCAGCTTCGCAGCACCTCCCGCATATTCTCGTTGACTGAATATATTCCCGTGACCACCGGGTAAAACAGTCCGCCGCGCGCCATTATGATGTCAATATCTTGAGCGTGAATCCCTTTCCCACGCATAAATATTCGTACATCATCCCGCCGCAGCGTATCCTGTTGCATCACATCCTGGAATCTCGCCAAGTCTTCCGCCTGATGGGGAAGGTTTTCCTCAAATGCCAGTTTCCCGTCCACAAAGTATCCGATCTTCGTAGAGGTGGAGCCTGTGTCAATAGCCAATATCCGTCCTTTCTGCTCTGTCATTAGTATTTCCGTTTATATACACAATACAAATTTACCCGAATGCCCGAACAAGGCGAAAAATAAGTGGCAACACCCTTTCCCTATCCGTCAACCTCACAAATCAGTTGCGAAATAATGAATATGTTGGCGAAATCCCAATGCCACGCTGACAGCAAGCATACAAGAAATGGCAATCCGAGAGTAACTTGTGTCCCCAAAATGGTCAGTGTAACAAATCAAGAATCTGCTTGTTCACCAAAGTTCCTCAGCTCCACCGTAATAGTCATAGACATCCTGATAGTCAAGATCGAGCTGTTCAAGGATCTCCTCCGAGGAAAGGCCAGTGACGATTTTCTTTCCGCTAGAGTTCAACACCACGCCATTTCCTCGCCCGTCATCCTCAATGAGACTTTTACCTCTCAACCCGACCGGATGGTTCAAGACCGTGTCCACCGGCCGGACAGTGTAATCATAGTACCGCACCGGCCTATTCTTCATCGCCTCCACCTCCCTCTCCCGCCTCTTCTCCCCCACCATCGCCACCACCGCAAGCGCCACCGGCAGAAGCAGAACCACCGCTACTGCCAGTTTCTCTTTCAATGAATATGTCTCCTCGGGATCTTTGAGCATCATCCTTCCTTAATCTCTTTAATCCATATTGAAAACAGTTTTTTCTGGGTATGATGAGTGTTCGCTGAACTTGTACTTGGCATTTCAACATTCACACAACCATAATCCAAAGCCTTCTTATACGCCTTTTCTCCATTGAACAGGATCTTTTTTATGGACGGATTTAATTCAACAAGTGACCGAATATCATTCGGGTTACCATTCTTAATATTAGAATCCAAGCTGCCTTCACGTTCTGCTGAGCCATAGACATCCCACAAAGCAATATGAAGTTGATCCAACAATTTCAGCCTGTCTGAATAAACAGTTGGCAAAGGTTTTCCTGCCGCTTCCGCAATTATCTTCCAAAAACGATTGCCACAATTAGCATAATACTGCTGAAGACGCAAAGAGTCTTTTCCCGGCATAGTGCCTAGTACGAGAATATGAGGATTTTCAGGAACATAGGCCGCAAGAGATTCACAATGGGTACTATTCCTGATAGAGGTTTCATCTTTTATACTGTTTTCAGCTCGACCCTGTTGTACAGACACATACAGACTACTGTTTGAACTTGATTTATAATTCGGGTCATATTCTATAATCCAATTCCTACCATTTGGTTGACTACTACAATGGATTTTCCCATCCCTGCATAATCTTCTCAATGGCAGCCCAGGCCTTTCCTTACTGTCTTTTAGCAACCCCGCTTTTTCGAGATGAGGTGAAACATCCACAGGAGTAGTTTGTAGCAATCCATTTTTCTTCAAATAGGATTGAATGAAATCATTGATTTTATCAACATCAGCCATAATCATATAATATAAATAGTTAACAATCACTTATTACGTTCCAGAGCCGCTGCCCAGATGGCGTTCATCCGATCCTTGAGGGACTGGGGCGCGAGGATCTCGACGGAGGAGCTTCGGGAGAGGAGGGCCATCACGAAATCGTTCGTTATCTTCAGGCGGAGAGTCACTTCAACATATTCATTGGTCTCATTGATTTGCTGAGAGGAATGGATCGGTAGGGTCTTGATGAAGCGACCGTCCAAAGGGCTGAACCTAAGACGAATGTCCTCGACAGGCATCTTCGGATCATCCCATATTCCGAAGCAATCGCGGAAAAGATTCTCCGCCCGGACGCTCTCGTCACGGATGAAGTCCTCGTCAAGCACCTTGAAAGATTTGAACCTGCCCAGTTCGAAGCATTTTAGGACTTCCTCAACCATCGCCACAAGATACCAGCGGTTCTGCGACTGCTTCAAGAAATACGGCTCGGCGAGATATTCAGCCACCTTGCCTCCAAGCCTTGGCAATGAATATGAAAAGCGCACCTTCCGCCTTTGCTTTATCGACCTTAGAATTTTCTGAATGTCAACGTCGAATGTCATCTTTCTCTGCTCCGGTATGATGTAGTCACGTGTCCCTGAATCCGAGCCGACAGTGCTCAGGATCTCGAACTCGGGAAGAAGTTCCTTGAACCGGTCTGTATAAACCGGATCACGGCCCACGATGCGATAACCTTTCCCTTTGACATTCTCTATCTCCATGCCGAAGACCTCCTCGATGGTCTTGATGTCCCGCTGAAGAGTCCGCAAAGTGCAGGAGCCATTCTCGGCCATCTCACCGGACATGGCTTCCAGCAGTTCCTCTTTGCCGACACACTTTCCATCAATACCGCTGAGTTTGTTCACTATCACGCTTAATCGCCTGATCTGATTCAACATATTCAGAAGTGTTTGCCGCAAATATAACAATCCAAGGCGACAAATTCTGTCGTCTTGATGAGAAATGTGCGAACAAATCCCACCCTGCCGCCAGAGAAGGCCTGGAAACGACCTTTCACCGGACAAACCAGCGGGATTGCATGACTTACCAGGCAAGAGAGCATGGCTGACGGTGCGCGGGACAAGGGATTTGACGCACGGAAGAAGGCGGAAGAACAGGATCGTGAGTGAAATCGAAACCTATACACACGAGGTGGCGGTGGACGGCATGGCCGTGAGCGAAACATAGTTACCGGCGCACGGACGAAAGCCAATCTGAATATTACTGGCAAAAGTTTGACCTTTCCGGCGAAGAGGCTTACCGATGGTCTCCCAAAGAGAGATAGTCCTTGAGCGAATCGACATATTCATTAAAAGCATTGCGGCCAGCGTCTGTCGCGCGGCAGGTGGTGCAAGGTTTCTTGCCTTTGAAGCCCTTCTCCACCGTGATGTAGCCCGCCTCGCTGAGCTTGTCAATCTGCACGCTGAGGTTGCCGGCCGTGGCGCCCGTCTGCTTTCTGAGATAGACGAAGTCCGCCTCCTCTACGCCGATGAGGATCGACATCACGGCAAGGCGGAGCTCCGAATGCAGCAGAGGATTCAGTTTTCTGAACATAAGCTACCTTTTTATGAGTTTGGCGACAACCCCGCCGACAGTCATGATGACTCCGCTGAAAAGCCATATCAAGCAGATCTGTGAGTCAGCGTAGTCCGTGTAGAGGGCTCCAAGCAGAACCACAAGCGCACCGGAAGTGATAATCGGCCAACTCTTGATTACTATGCCTGTGGACAGTATCGTGAACCCGAACAATGAGGTAATCAGATATGTATCAAGCACGAACGGATTGACAGTGCAAGTGAGTATAGTCAGACCGATGGCCGTGATTCCGAAGGCACACCAGATCCAGCCTACCGTCTTGTGAAGATAGGTTTTCGGAGCGTCGCTCCTTCTTTTTGAAATGAATATGGCCGCAGGCACTCCGATCACCGGAATAAGAAACCACAGGTAATTCCAGACCGGATTTCCCGTCCCGTTCCACAAAAAGTAGATCAGTGCGGAGACCGCCGCAAGTGTCACACCCCAAAGGATGTAGTAAGTTCCTTGATTCTTCTCGATCGCACGGCAGTTCCTCGCCATTGTCTCGCTGATGATTTTCAGACTCTGTTCAGCTGAAAGATTGTTATTCGTTTCCATAACGTTTTGATTTACATTGTTCATGTCATTAGTGACTTTGCGCATCAGTCCCAACGATGCCACAAATATAAACAAGTTTACAATATAAACCAAAAAAAATCAGATCATAAGCATTATCCGTCCCTCAGCTTTGACGAAAGTGTCCGGGTAACGCATCACAACGGCATACACCTGCGCCGAAGTCACCGGCTGTCCGTCCTTACGAATATGCAGCCGACGCCGGTTGATGATTTCCGCGATCTGTTCAGTCCTCAGCCCGCCGCCTCTCTCGGCAAGCACATAAAGTATAGCCTCTTCGATTTTCATGAGTCCAAGTCCAATGATCCTATTGAATATTTCAATCTCTATTCTAATTCTCTGGAAGCGGGCACAATGACCGCACCGGTTTCCCGTGGCTCCGGGCATAGGCTATCTCCCTTGATGTGCTTTTCCCGATGTAACCGCCAGGATTGACAATGAATATCTCATCGGCCATGTCAATCTTCGCCAGATGCATCGCATCCAGCATTTCCTTCACGCCGTCATTCAAGACCTCGTCATCGCCACTGTGCCCGAACAGCCCGACCGAAATCACAATGTATCCCTTAAGGGTCAGTTCCTTCTGCACCCTCATAAACTCATTCTTGAACCGCGTACTTCCGCATAGGGTGATTATTTTGTATTTTCCTTGCATATAAATTGTCATAATCAGAACCAGCACACCCCGACACCCTACACAAAACTAATAACTTTTCATCAAATAATGGGAATCTAAGAATAGCTTTTGAACCGAAATATCCACAAGGATAGTTTTTTGCCAAACTAACCCATGCCATATTACGGATTTGTCCACGCAAACGACCATTCTCCGGACAAACTTGCAAAAGTAAGCACATTGTCCGGCAATATGACTTACAGTCGGCCAAGACATTGATGTAAGGCTGAAGTGGAACAAGATAGCGAAAAAGACTTCCCGAAATTTTGGTAACGTGCAAAATTTCGGGAAGTCTTTTTCGCTATCATCACCATAACTGGTGACGTTTATCAGTGTCACGGGCAGATTGTCGCTTCGACAAGCTCAGCGACCAGTTCTATAGTCAGTTCAACAGCCAATCTTATGACCAGCTCAGCGACCTAAAGACCGGCGACTGAACGGGGGGAGGCCTTACGCGAGACGCTTTTCGAGGCGCTCGCGGATGGCGGCGATGAAGTCGGCGGAGTTCTTGACCTGAGGGGTTACGCCTTCCATCAGGTTGGCGAGATCCTTAGTCACTATGCCTTCGTTCAAAGTGTCGAAGCAGGCGGCCTCAAGCTGATCGGCATAGTTCACAAGCTCTGGGATGTTGTCGAGCTCGCCTCTCTTGCGGAACGCGCCGCTCCACGCGAAGATCGTGGCGATAGGGTTCGTGGAGGTCTCCTCACCCTGAAGGTGCTTGTAGTAGTGACGGGTAACAGTGCCGTGGGCGGCCTCATATTCATACTTGCCGTCAGGGCTGACGAGAACGGAGGTCATCATCGCGAGAGAACCGAAGGCGGTGGAGATCATATCACTCATCACATCGCCGTCGTAATTCTTGCAGGCCCAAATGAAACCACCCTCGCTGCGCATTACACGTGCGACAGCGTCATCAATCAAAGTGTAGAAATATTCGATGCCGGCGGCGGCGAAAGCCTCCTTGTACTCAGCAAACACTTCCTCGAAGATCTCACGGAAACGTCCGTCGTACTTCTTGGCGATGGTGT